>DASSZC010000001.1:0-11772 GCA_035702925.1 Gemmatimonadaceae bacterium
GAAAACGTCCAGATCACGATGGCCGAGAAGATGGGGATCGAGGGACGGGGCGCGTTCTACGACCAGACGGGAGCGATCCGCGACGTCGTCCAGAACCACCTGCTGCAGGTGCTGTCGAACATCGCGATGGAGCCGCCCCCCCGCAGCCACGACACCGAGACGCTGCGCGACGAGAAGGTGCGCGTCCTGAAGGCGATCACCCCGCTCTCGCGCGACCGCGTTGTCCGCGGACAGTTCAAGGGTTACCTCGGCGAGGAAGGGGTCGCGCCGAACTCGACGACGGAAACCTACGCCGCGCTCGCGTTAGGCATCGAGAGCTGGCGCTGGGACGGAGTTCCCTTCTACATCCGCGCCGGGAAACGGATGCCGGTGTCGCGCACCGACGTGCTCGTCAAGCTGCGCCGGCCGCCACCGATCGCCGGGGTCCCGCTCGTCTCCAACCACCTGCGCTTCCAGCTCGGTCCCGAGTTCGAGATCGGGCTCGGCGCGACGGTGCGCGAGATCGGCAACGACGCGGGGCATCCGCTCGAACTGGTCGCCAGCCATGTGCACGACGGATCGGAGGCTGATCCGTACGCCGAGCTGCTGAGCGACGCGATGCGCGGCGAGACCTTCCGCTTCGCGCGGCAGGATTACGTCGAGGAGGCGTGGCGGATCGTCGACCCGGTGCTCGACGCCGGCGCGCCGACTGTGTACGAGCCGGATACCTGGGGGCCGGCGGCGGCGGCGAAGCTGGTGCCGGAGGGGTGGGCGGAGCCGTCGCGGGGATAAGTGGGATGCGCAGGTGCTTCGAGGGCGTGAGGCGCCCCGAAGCACCCGCGCGCGGCGTCACTCGATCCGCCGCCACTCCTCGACGACCTGCACCTTCTGCCCCGCGTGCAGCGAGTTCGCCGGCGCGGGGGCCATGTAGGTGTGCGTCCAGTGCTTCGCGGTGGTCCTGCACGTCGCCTTGAAGTCGGTCTTCACCCAGGACGGATCGGAGAACATGTCGATGTGCTCGACGTAGCTGTTCCCGGAGAGCGTCCAGGTGCCGGAGCCGCCGTCGACGCGATTGATGCGCGAGCTGTCGAGCGCCGTCGCGTGAGGCAGGGTGTCGCGGTGCGAGTCCTGGGCGATCCACATGAAGTGCCGGCGCGTGACGATCTTCCGCTCATCGAGCCCGGTATTCGTCCCCCCTTCGCTGGAGACGGAGACGAGCTCCCACGTCCCGATGACGTTGCAGGGCGCGGCTGGCCGCGTGCTGGTGATGCCGACGGTGGCGATCGCGGAGACGCCGGCGAGCGCCAGCGCCAGTGCATGGAGCGGCTGCGACATGACGAGATCCTCCCGATGCGAGGTGGCAGCTACGAGGGAAAATCCTGCACGCGCACCGTCGGGGGATGCGGGCGCGTACACCCTGACTATGTCCCAACCAGGAGCGCGGGTCAATCAGGCGACCGGCGCTCCGGCGGTCGCCGGCACTGGGCGGTGACGGCCGGGTCGGGATCGTGCAACGACCAGCTCCATGCCGCGGGAGCCACCCGCGCCCTTGCGCGATGCGACCTAACAGTGTTAGGTATCGCGGGTGACGATTGCCACAAAGGCTCGGCGGGACCGACGCGACGGCCGGTCGCACGGTGTCGAGAACGCGCGCCTCCGGATCCTCGACGTGGCGCGCGAGATGTTCGTGCGCGACGGTTACGAGGCAACGACGATGCGGGCGATCGCCGACCGGATCGAGTACACGCCGACGGCGATCTACCACCACTTCGCCGGGAAGCGCGCGCTGCTGACGGAGTTGTGCACCTCCGACTTCGACGCGCTCGCCGCGGCCTTCGGCCGGATCGGCAGCGTCGCCGATCCGGCCGAGCGCCTCGAGCGGATCGGCGCGGCGTACGTCAACTTCGCCGTCGACCATCCCATGCAGTACCAGCTCCTCTTCATGACCCGCCGTCCGGCGGATGACGGCGCCGCGGCGGGGACATCGACACCGGGAGAGGGAGCGTACGCGATCGTCCGCGACTGCTGCGCGGCCGGGATCGCCGCCGGCGTGTTCCGCTCCCGCTACGACGACGCCGAGGAGCTGGCGCAGATCTGCTGGGGGTCGCTCCACGGGATCGTCGCCCTTCACATCGCCCTCGGGGACAACGACGCCATCCCCTGGCGCGACATCCGGAAGACGGCGGCGCGGCTGTCGTCGGCCCTCCTTCGCGGGCTCAGGAAGCGCGGCGCCGGGCGTTAGGCACGTCGCGGCGACACGTGGCGGGCCCGTTACCTAACATCGTTAGGTCAAATGACATCATTGAGATCGCAGTTTGGGGAGTGGGCGGTGGTCACCGGCGCGAGCTCAGGGATCGGCCGGGCGATCGCGCGCCGGCTCGCCGCCGAGGGGATCGCCCTCGTCCTCGTTGCCCGGGGAGCGGAAGCGCTCGACGCGGTGGCGAGCGAGCTCCGCGCGGCGCACGGCACCGACGTCGTGCCGCTCGCCATCGACCTCTCGCGGAGCGGGGGAGCGGCGGAGCTCCTCGCGGCGACGAGCACGCTGGACGTGGGGCTGCTGGTCGCGGCCGCCGGCTTCTGCACTTCGGGGCCCTTCATCGACTCGTCGCTCGAGCGCGAGCTCGAGATGCTCGCCGTCAACTGTCGCGCGGTGCTCGAGCTCACCCATGCCTTCGCACGCCGATTCGCCGAGCGGAAGCGTGGGGGGATCGTGCTCATGAGCTCCATCGTCGCCTTTCAGGGAACCCCCTGGGCCGCCCACTATTCGGCGACGAAGGCGTACAACCAGGCGCTCGCCGAGGCGCTGCATGTCGAGCTCGGGCCACGGGGTGTGACCGTGCTGGCCTCGGCGCCGGGGCCGACCAGCAGTGGCTTCGCGGTTCGCGCGGGAATGCGCATGGGACGGACGGTGACTTCCGACGACGTCGCCCGCGGCACGCTCGCCGCGCTCGGACGGAAGGCAACGGTGCTCCCCGGAGTCCTCTCGAAGGTCCTGACATGGTCGCTCGCCCCGCTCCCGCGCGCGGCGCGAGTGCGGATCATGGGTGCGGTGATGGGCGGGATGACAGGGCAGCGCCCGACATCCGTTTCGCCGCCGGGGGTCCGCGGTCGGGGCTGACGCGCGCCTTGCCGGCCGTTACAGCATCGTTCCCCGTTCTTCGGGAGGGCGTTGCCTTGCGCTGCTTACGTGCCGACGACCCGTTTCCGGAGTGCGTGCACGATGAGCAAGGATCCCCTGTCATTGGCGCCTTCCCCCGCGGCGCTCCCCGTCCCCGTTCGCGGGGCGACCGTCAGGCGCGTGATCACCGTCATCCTCGACGGGCTTCGCCCGGATGCCCTCGACTACTTCGGGATGACGCAGCTGCAGCATCTCGCCGGGCAGGGGGCCTTTACCGCGGCGGCGACGACGGTGTCACCGTCGGTGACCGCGGCCGCGATGACGTCGCTGTTCACCGGGGTCGTGCCGGAGCAGCATGGGGTGACGAGCGACCGATTCCACATTCCGCGACCGCGTGTCCGGCTCGATCCAGTGACGGCGGTCCTCGATCGCGCCGGGCTTCCGGTCGCGACGTTCGTGCGCAAGCTGCCGCTGCTCTTTCGTCCGTTGGGTCGCGCCTGCGCGACTCACCTGCGCGTTCGGTCGCCGATGTTCGAGGGGAGTGACGCCTGGTCGATTCTCGCCGCGGCCCGCGAAACGCTGAGCACCCAGCAATCGGGGCTCATCTTCCTCCATTGGCCGGACGCGGACAACGCGGGACACGACCATGGCTGGATGTCTGCCGCCTACGGGCGGGCGTGCCGCGTCCTCGACAGCGCGCTCGGCGCACTCGTTCGCGAGACCGGGGTGCTCGGTGATCCGCACACCCTGCTCATCGCGCTGGCCGATCACGGGGGTGGAGGCTTCGAGTACCGCGATCACGACGGCGACCATCCGGACAACCTGACGATCCCGGTGCTGATGGCCGGTGGTTCGGTTCGTCGCCGGGGCTTCGCGGGCGCAGTGAGCATCCTCGACATCGCGCCGACGATCGCGAGCGCGCTCGGAGTCGCGTCGTCGCCGATCTGGCAGGGACGGGCGCACGACGTCACCAGCGGCGAGGTGGAACATGCTGCCTGACGTCACGGGGGCGCCGCTCGCCTCGCGGCTGGAGAGTCGCGGCCGAGAGATCGGGAGTCATCGCGCCAGTCTCGGCGCAGGTGACAACGAGGTAGCCGCTGCGGAGGCGATACTCGCCCTCCCGGCGGTCGCGCCAGTCGTGAAGCAGCGCGCGGACCGCGCCTAACGCTTCGGCGGTGAGGGCGTGCATGGCGCGCATGTCGACGCGGAGGGTGCGGAAGTGGGCGGGGAGCGCGCGGCAGGCGTGGGTGATGCGGGGGATGTCCTCGGCGCCGAGCTGGCCGGCGATGTAGAGCGTGGCGGCGGTACCGGCGAGCTCGATCTGGTAGTGCATGTGCTGCTGCATGGAGCCTGTCCCTGATTGGGTGTGCGGGTAATCAAAGGCTGCACGGCAACACTTCCACGACCCCGGCCCCACAACTTCGTAACGACAGCCCGCCGCGAAGCGCGACGCGGGCCGGGTCAGCTCCGCGGCACCGGCCGGTAGACGTCCGCCCCGAAGCTCCGCAGCCCTTCCTGCCCGGCGTAGCCGAGGTGGGCGACGCCGAAGATGTCCTCGATGCTGCGGAGCAGGGAGTAGTGGTTGTATGGCACGTTCGAGACGGTGCCCGGCGCGATGAAGGGGGAGAGGAGCACCGCGCCGGTGCGCCCGCCGCCGGGACCGTCGACGCCTGCCTTGCCAACGTTAGGCCCGGGGCGCTCGTTGCAGCAGGACTCGGTGTCCGAGGATCGGGACTCGTCGAAGGTGATGATGAGCAGTCCGCCATCGCGGTAGGCGGGGGAGCTGGTGATCATCGGCACCCAGCGGCGGAGGAACCGGTCGGCCGAGACGAGGCCGCCGGGCTCACCGTTCACGCACGGTGTGTCGTGCGCATCGTGGCAGAGGTTCGGCGAGATGAAGACGAATGCCGGCGTGGTCGCCGCCGACTGCAGGTCGGACTCGAGGCGCGGCAGGGCGACGACGTTCGAGTCGCAGGAGGGGGAGTCGATGATCGAGTGGAAGTAGGCGAACGGGTTGTGCTTCGTCGCGTACTGATCGTCACGCGCGGCCCCCTCGGTGGGGTCGGGATCGCCGATCGCCGGATGCGCGCAGGTGGCGCGCTCGCGCTTCGGGTCGAGCCCCATGTCCTCCATGTACGCCCCCCACTTCAATCCGCGCGCCTCGAGCTGGCCGGCGATCGTCTGCACATGCGCGGGATAGACGCAGCCGTGGCCGATCGGCTGGCCATCGGGTGCGGTGCCGCGCTGCACGAAGTCGATGAACACGCCGCAGTCGGCCTGGGTCTCCGGAGTAGGCGCGATCCCGGAGATCATCGCGATGTAGTTGTCGAGGCTCGAGTGCCCGATGCCGTAGTACGCGCGGAGGAAGGCGCCCTGCCGCGTCAGGGTGTCGGCGAGATACGGAGCGAGTGAAGCGTCGGCGAAGGTCGTCGCGAATCCCTTGTTCTCGAGGACGATGACGAAGACGTGCTTGATCGGCGGCGGGGCCACGGGCTCGCGGTGACAGGCGAGCGCGATCGGGGCGGAAAGGGCGCGGCAGATCGCGAGCAGTGCGCGACGAGTCATCGGTGCTGGAGCGACGGTGTGAAGCGGAACGAGCTCCCCGAAAAGCTACGCGGCTTCCGTTCCCTGCGCTTCCCACCGAAACAGCGAACAGCGACGGCGAACAGCGGAAGAGATCCTCGGATTCACGGATGCGTCCCTTACGGCCTTCACGATCACGCCGAGGTCCCCGGGCACTGAACGCCAAAGCAGTTACCCAACCGCTCCGTGCGCTCCGCGCCTCCTGTTCATCAGCGTTTACCGGTGGCGAATATGACGGCGGGGATGTCTACAGGAGTCACGGAGCGCACGGAGAATGTGGTAACGGCGGAATGGCGGATGCGCCCCTCTGGGTGCTGTCGGACTTCTCCGCGCGTTAGGCAGCGGCGGTCCTTCCCTTCGTTCCGCCCGGTCGAGGCCGCGTGCACGGTTCTTGCGCGCCTCGACCGGGAAAGCGACCGAGTCTGCTGCCTCGGAGGGACCTCATGCATCGCCCCGTCCTCGTCGCGCTCGTCGTCCTCGCCGCCTGCGGGGACCAGCCCGTTGCCCCCACCCCGGCCGCCCCGACGGAGGTCTCCGCCGCGCGCGCGGCGCAGGAAGGCCCGCCCCGGCGCCACCGCTTCGGACCCGACACGTATCGCGTCGGATTGTTCACCGGCCAGGGGGTCACCCAACCCGGGCTGACGTGCACCACGAGCGGCACGGTCCGCGAGTGCACCGGCTTCCTCGCCAGCGCGGTGGACTCGGCGCGGCTCGACGTCACGCTGCAGATCCCCGCGTCCGCCAGCCCGGTTCCGCTCATCGTGATCGTGCACGGATACGGGGGGAGCAAGTCGAGCTCGGGGAACATCGCGCGGCCCCTGCTAGACGAAGGGTATGCGGTGCTGCGCTACTCGACGCGCGGCTTCGGCGAGTCGTGGGGACAGGTCAACCTCGCCGACCTGAACGCCGAGATCGGCGACCTTCGCAGCATGATCGCGCAGGTCGTCGACGTTCCCGATTACGGACTGAATCCCGACGCCGTCGCGGTGACCGGCGCTTCGTACGGCGGCGGGCATTCGTGGCTTGCCCTCGTCACCCCGACGTTCACGACCCCGGCGGGAAATTCCGTGCGCATCCGGACCGTCGTCCCGATCGCCGCGTGGAGCGACCTGGTCTACGCGCTGATCCCGAATGGCCGCGAGCGCGAATCGATCGACCACCCCGGCGGGACGAAGCTCAGCTTCGTCAACGGTCTCTTCCTCTCCGGCATCCGTCGCAATCCCGACCGGCCCTACCCGAACTATCCCGAGTACTACCTGGCGTGGGACGCCTGGCTCAACGCCGAAGAGCCTAACGATGCGGATCCCGTGTTCCGGAGCATCGTCGACGGCCTCGCCGGTTACCGCTCGATCTGGTGGCAGAGGGAGTTCTGGCGACGAATCCGGACCAACCCGATCCCGGTGTTCGTCGTGCAGGGGTTCACCGACGATCTCTTCCCCCTTCCGGAAGCGAAGCGGATGATCCTCGCCTTCCAGCGCATCGATCCCGGCTACCCGGTCACCGCCTACTTCGGCGACATCGGGCATCCGCGGTCGAGCAACAAGACGGGGGAGGTGGAGTACGTCACGGGGCTGATCAAGAACTGGCTCGCCTTCTACCTGAAGGGGCAGGGTGCCTCGCCGCCTAACGGCGTGTACGCCGCGCTCACCCGGCCGCGCGACGAGCCCTTCGACCCGGCCAACGTCCTCGTCGTGCCGACGCTCGCCGATCTCTCGACGCGCGCGGTGTCGAAGCGGTTCAACACGCTGCCGGCGGTGCTCGTCAACCCGGCGACCGATCCGCTGGCCGGATTCTTCTGGGATCCGCTGGTGATGGAAGGGGCGCGCGAGCTGACGTTCATCCCCGGCTACGTCCCACCGCCATCGGCGATGGTGCCGGGAAGCCTCGCGACCTACGACGTCCCGGTCACGCAGCTGAGCGGGGGCGGCGACCTCGTCATCGCCGGACAGCCGGCGATCACCTTCCACGCTTTCACTCCCGCGTACCGCGTGCAGCTCGACACCCGCGTCTTCGACGTCGACGCGCTCGGGAACAAGCAGCTCATCACGCGCGGGACGACGACGCTGGAGAGCCGCGCGCCCGGTGTGCCGTTAGGCCGAGTGGACGTCACGATCCTCACCTACGGGAACTACTGGCGCGCCGCGGCGGGACATACCATCCGCGTCGAGCTCACCAACGTGGACAGTCCGTACATAACGCCGAGCCGCATTCCGAGCGTGACGACGGTGACCGGAGTGCGCCTGACGGTGCCGGTGCGCTGAGCGGCGGCTAGCGGCAAGAATTAGAGTTTGCTCATCCGCCCAGTGGGCAGTAGCGTGGTCGCATGACCACGGACAGGCCACCCGCCACCCCGCGGGCGCGGACCCTAACGATCATCGCCCAGGATCCGGCGGTGACCGACGCGGAGGGACGCATCCTCCGCGCACGAATCGAAGTACCCGCCGAGGTGCTCGCCGCCGGACCGTGGGGGCATCGCGTCCAGATCATCGACTACGACGCATCGACGCACACGCTCTACGCGCCGCGCGATGACGGCTACGGCGAGATCGAGGAGGGCAGCTACGTCGATCCATACCGCGACGCGAGCGACGAGCAGCTGCTCGGCGATCCGCAGTTCCACGCGCAGAACGTGTACGCGATCGCGATGCGGACGCTGGCCACCTTCGAGAAAGCGCTCGGCCGCCGCGTCGGCTGGGGGTTCAGCGGGCACCAGCTGAAGATCGCGCCGCACGCCTTCGCCGACGCGAACGCCTTCTACACCGCGCAGGACGAGGCGCTGGTCTTCGGCTACTTCCCCACGCACGACGTCGAGAACCCCACCGACGACCGCGCGGCGGGGATGGTGTTCAGCTGCCTCTCGCACGACGTCGTCGCGCACGAGTCGACCCACGCGCTGATCGACGGGTTGCGGCATCGCTTCATCGATCCGTCGTCACCCGACCAGGCGGGCTTCCACGAGGGGTTCGCTGATACCGTCGCGCTCCTCTCGGTGTTCTCGCTCACCGACGTCGTCGACGCATTGCTCGACTTCGACGGGACGCGTTCGAGGATCGCAGGGGCGATGGCCGACAGCGGCGTGCGAACGGTCGCGGCGGAGAAGCTCACCGCCGACGCGCTCCGCCAGTCGGCGCTGCTGGGGCTCGCCGAGCAGATGGGGGAGGCGATGAAGGGGGTGCGTGGGAATCCGCTGCGCCGGGCCGGGGAGCTCACGCCGTCGAAGGACTACCTGAAGGACCCCGAGTTCCGCGAGCCGCACCGGCGCGGCGAGATCCTGCTCGCGGCGATGATGAATACCTTTCTCGAGGTCTGGACCGATCGGCTGCGGGGGGTGCGCGAGGTGACGCCGGGGGCGCTCGACCGGCAGCGCGTCGTCGAGGAGGGCGCGAACGCCGCCGACTATCTGCTGACCATGGCGATCCGCGCGCTCGACTACACGCCTCCCGTCGACCTGCGCATGTCGGACTTTCTCAGCGCGATGCTGACCGCGGACCTCGAGATCCGTCCCGACGATTCGAAGTACCAGTTCCGCCAGCACCTGCGCGACAGCTTCGCCGGCTACGGCATCGAGCCGGCATCGAAGGGGACCGACGACGCGCCCGGCTGCTGGATTCCCGGCGTGAGCGGCGACCTCGCGTACACACGCACGCACTTCGAGTCGATGCTGCACGATCCCGACGAGGTGTTCTGGTTCATCTGGGAGAACCTCGACCCGCTCGGCGTCTACGAGGGAGCGTACGGACACGTGCTCTCGGTGCGGCCCTGCCTGCGCGTCGCGCCTGACGGCTTCGCGCTGCGGGAGACGATCGTCGAGTTCATGCAGGTGCTCGACCTCGCGGCGCACGAGCTCGAGAACGTGCGCGAGCATCGCAAGGGGCGCGACCGGGGGAGGGGAGTGCAGAAGCCGGAGGGCATGCCCGACAACCAGCAGGTGCGCCTCTACGGCGGCAACACGCTCATCTTCGACGAGTATGGGCGGCTGAAGTACAACGTGCACAACGGCATCACCGACGCGGAGCGCCAGACCGAGCGTCTCGCCTATCTCTGGGAAGCCGGCTTCTTCACCCCGGAGGCGAGGGAACTCCGCAAGTTCTCGAACATGCACATGCGCCGGGCGATCGATCTCGGCGTCCTCCACGACCGCGGCGAGGAGTGGTGAATGCCTAACGCCCCGAAATCACTGACGCTGCGCGCGTACCAGGTCGGCTTCGGCGACTGCTTCCTGCTCACCTTCCATTACGGGAACGCGGGGAAGGACCGGCACATCCTCATCGACTTCGGCAGCAACGCGCAGCCGAAGGGCGCGCCGAAGAAGCTTCTCCCGGCGATCGCCGACGACATCAGGAAGGAGTGCGGGGGAAAGCTGCACGCCATCGTGCTCACCCACCGCCACAAGGACCACATCGCGGGATTCGCGACCAACGCGTCGCACACCGGTCCGGGCGACGTGATCGCGTCGTGCAACCCCGACCTGATCGTCCAGCCATGGACCGAGGACCCGAAGGCGAAGACCGACGCGACAAAGCCGACCGCGCGCGCGGCGGCGAGCGCGAACAAGGGGTTCGTCGAGGCGCTCGATCACATGCACGCGATCTCGGCCGGCGTGCGCGCGGAGGCGAGGCGGATGGCAGCTGCCGACCCGTCGTCACGGCAGCACGCGTTCTTCAAGGCGCTCGAGTTCCTCGGCGAGGAGGGGGTGAAGAACCCGTCGGCGGTCGCCAACCTGCAGCGGATGGGGAAGGCGCACGAGTATACCTGGCATGGGCAGAAGACCGGACTGTCGCAGATCCTCCCCGGTGTCACCGTCACGGTGCTCGGTCCGCCGACGCTCGAGCAATCGGACAAGATCCGGAAGGAGCGGTCGAAGGACGCCAACGAGTTCTGGATGTTCCAGGCGAACGCCGGGCGCTTCACGTCGGGGCGTCTCGGGATGGGCGAGGGCGGCGATGACGGGGAGGAGCAACCGTCGCCACCGCGGCTGTTCAAGGACGCCGAGACGCTTCCGGCGGACAACCCGCCGACCTATGCCCGCTGGTTCATGCCGCGGCTGCGGGCGATCCGCGGCGACAACCTGCTGCAGATGGTCCGCATCCTCGACGACGCGATGAACAACACGAGCGTCATCCTCCTCTTCGAGGTCGGCGGCCAGGCGCTGCTCTTCCCGGGCGACGCACAGATCGAGAACTGGGAGTACACGTTAGGCAACGCGGCTCTCATGAAGCGGCTGAAGAAGGTCACGCTCTACAAGGTCGGGCACCACGGAAGCCGGAACGCGACGCCGAAGAGCCTGTGGAACTCCTTCGAGCACCGCGACAAGCCGCACGTGAAGGGCCGGTTGAAGACCGTCATGTCGACGATGACGGACGTCTACGGCAAGCTCGCCGAGGGGACGGAAGTGCCGCGTGCCACGCTCGTGAAGGAGCTGAAGTCGAAGAGCGATCTTTTCACCACCCAGAGCATCAAGGCGACGACGCTGAGAGCAAAGATCGAAATCCCATTGTGATCTGCTCGGAGGGCACGATGAACTCCATCACGCCCAGCGTCATGTCCCAGCCCCCGTTCGATTCGCTCTCCCCGGTCGACATGTCGAGCGACCAGCGCGGATCGAGCGCGCGGGGGGACGAGACCGCGCCCGCCGGCGCGATCGCGCTCTGCCTGTCGGGAGGCGGCTATCGCGCGATGCTCTTCCACCTCGGTGCACTGTGGCGGCTCAACGAGCTGGCCTGGCTGCGGAAGCTGACCCGCGTATCCAGCGTCTCAGGCGGATCGATCACCGCCGGGCAGCTCGGGGTGCGCTGGCCGCGGCTCGCCTTCGACGCCGCCGGAGTGGCGCGGCGATTCCGCGCCGAGGTGGTCGATCCGATCCGTGCACTCGCCTCGACGACCATCGACACCCCGAGTGTGCTGGGCGGGATCCTCGGTCCCGACCGGATCAGCGAGGAGATCGCGGGAGAATACGACAAGCATCTATACCACGGGGCAACGCTCCAGGAACTGCCTGACGATGACGATGGCCCGCGATTCGTCATCAACGCCACCAACGTGCAGTCGGGGGCGCTCTGGCGCTTCTCCAAGCCGTACATGCGCGACTACCG
>DASSZC010000270.1:0-4436 GCA_035702925.1 Gemmatimonadaceae bacterium
AGCTACCGCGGCCACATCCTCGAGCCAGGCACTCCCTCTGATGAGGTGCTCCATCGCGGGCTCGACGTACTGGTCTGGGGCGAGGGCGGCCAGTGGGTCGAGACGATCGACCGGCTGCTCAGCGTCGAGAAGCTGCGTCACTCCGACGCCGCGCCGCTGATGCTCATCCCGGCGGCGATCGCGGCCGAGGTTCCGGGGTCGCGCAAGGCGCTCAACGATCGCACGATCTTCCGCGAGCTCGAGACCATCCCCGCGCCGCGCTGGGACCTCATCGACGTCGATGCCTATCGCTCGATGATGATGCAGACGACGGTCGGCTGCCGCTTCCGCTGCGAGTTCTGCGACATCATCCAGTTCAACGGCGGCTTCACCCGCCCGAAGACGCTGGCCTCGGTGCGCACCGAGCTCGCGGCGCTCTACGCGTTAGGCTATCGCGGCGGCATCTTCACCGTCGACGACAACTTCGTCGGCAACCCGGAAGCGATCGAGGCGATCCTGCAGGTGATGATCGACTTCCAGCGCGAGCACGACTACCCGTTCTCCTTCTACACGCAGGCGAGCCTCGACCTCGGCACCCCCAAGCTCGCGCATCTCATCTCGCTGATGAAAGCCGCCGGCTTCGCCGAGGTCTTCCTCGGCATCGAGAACCCGGATCCGGCCGCGCTCAAGGGGATGAACAAGAAGCAGAACCTCAAGGTGGACATCCCGGCCACGGTGGCGAAGATCCAGCACGCCGGGATCGAGGTGATGGCGGGATTCATCTTCGGCTGCGACGAGGACACCCTCGCCACCGCCGACGCGATCGCCGGCTTCGCGACCGACGTCGCGATCCCCACCGCGATGACGGGGATGCTCACCCCCGTGCCGTACACGCCGCTCGCCGAGCGGCTGCGCGCCGAAGGGCGGCTGCAGGAAGCGGAGTTCTCGGGGAACAACACCGACGACGAGGTGCAGTTCGTGCCGCGGCGGATGAGCGCGGAAGAGCTGCAGCGCGGCTACTACCGCATCCTCGAGCGGCTGTTCGCGCCGGGAGCGATGTATCGCCGCTCGTGCACGCTGCTCGAGCGGCTGGAGCCGCACATCTTCCGCGGAGGCGAGCTGCGGCGCGCGGACCTCCTCGCCGCGCTGCGGTCGCTCTGGCGACAGGGGTTCGTCCGCGCGCCGCGCCGCGAGTACTTCCGTCTCCTCTGGAAGGGAATGCGCCTCGACTGGACGACGCTCCGCGATGCGGGGCGCGCCGCCGCCGAGCTGCGCGAGCGCCTTCGCACCCTCGCCATCGCCGGCCAGGCCCGGCTTGGCGATGTCGACGTCGCGCGGCTCTCGCTGCTGGTGGATCGGGCGCGGGACGCGCTCGTCCGCACGCAATCCACGCGGCGACTCGACGAGGTCATGAGCTGGGCGTCAGGGTTGAAGGAGCGGATCGAGAGCCGCGCCCCGAGCGCGGAGGATCTCCGCGCCCTCTACCAATGGAGCGGCGAGTATTTCGCGCGCCAGCGGCGGCTGCACCGCTTTCCCGGGAGTTATCTCGTGAAGGCATTCAACCTCGCCATCAAGGGGCTGCACTACGAGATCGTGATGACGGGGATCGTGCGCGCGCCGAAGCTGGGCCAGGGCGCGAACGTCAGGCACCCGTGAGATATCGATGAGCGAGCGCATGCCCCCCGACGACGATCCGATCATTCGCGGCCTCCGCGCCGCCGGCATCCGTCCCCTGCCGCCGCGCGACGACATCTCGCGGCAGTTGCAGCGGCGCCGCCGTCGGCGGATCGCGCTGCTGCTGATCGTGCTCTTCGCGCTGCTCCTGTTCATCCCGGCCGTCGCCGCCCGCCTCAGCGACTGGCTCTGGTATCGCGAGATCGGCTTCGAGCGGGTGTTCTTCACGAAGATCGTCGCCCAGTGGGCGCTCGGGATCCCCGCCGGCGTGATCGCGTTCGCCGTGCTGTACATCAACGCGCGCGTCGCGCTCGCCGGCAGCGGGCGCGCCGAGCTGGTGTCGCGCTTCGACGACTTCTACCGGCGCAGCGGACTCACCGACGTCGCGCGATCGGCGGCGGACCGCGCGGTGCGTGTCGTCGCGCTGGCCGGCGCCGCCTTCGTCGCGCTGGTCTTCGCGCTGATCGTCGCCGCGCAGTGGCGGACGATACTCCAGTTCGCGTATCGCACACCATTCGGTGCAACCGATCCGGTGTTCGGCCGCGACGTCGGCTACTACGTCTTCACCTTGCCCGTGCTCGAGCTGGCGACGGGGGCGATGCTCTGGCTGCTCGTGCTCTCGCTGATCGCGGTGCTTCCCGTCCACGTCGCGCGCAGCGAGATGAATCGAGGCTGGCGGCCGGTGGTGCAGCGGCGTGGCCAGGCGCAGCTCGCGGTGCTCGTCGCGCTCTTCCTGGTGGTCGCCGCCCTGCGCATTCACTTCGTGCAGATCCCCGGACTGCTGTTCGGCGAGCACCTCCCACTCACCGGCGCGCGCTACGTCGACCTGCATGTTCGCATCCCGACGCTGCATGTGCTCAGCGTCGCGACGCTGATCGGCGCGGGGCTCGTCCTCTGGGCGGCGGCGCGGGGGCGGCTGGTCGCGATGGCGGGGCGCATCGTCGTCGCGTACGTGGTGATCGTGCTCCTCGCCGGGGTCGTCCCCGCGCTCGTCCAGCGACTCGCCGTGCAGCCTAACGAGCTGGCGCGCGAGACCCCGCAGATCGTCGATCACATCCGCGCGACGCGCCAGGCGTGGGGAATCGAGGGCGTCGAACCGCGCGAGCTCGGGACCGCGACCCCGCTCACCGCGGAGCTCATCGCGAGGAATCGCGAGACCATCGACAACGTCAGGCTCTGGGACCGCGAGCCCCTGCTCCAGACCTTCGGGCAGATCCAGTCGATCCGCACCTACTACGACTTCGTCTCGGTGGACGACGATCGCTACCGGATCGGGGGGCAGCTCCGCCAGGTGCTGCTCGCCCCGCGCGAGCTCGACACCGAATCGCTCCCGACGCGCGGCTTCATCAACGAGCACCTGACGTACACCCACGGAATGGGACTGACGCTCGGCCCCTCGAACGAGGTGACGGCGGAAGGTCTTCCGCTGCTGTTCATCAAGGACCTTCCTCCCGCCTCGAGCGTCGACGTGCGCGTGACGCGGCCGGAGATCTATTACGGCGAGCTGTCCAACGACTTCGTGCTCGCCCCGACGCGGCAGCGCGAGTTCGACTTCCCCGCCGGCGAGGGAGACGCCGCCGTCTATTCGCAGTACGACGGAAAGGGCGGCGTCCCCGTGCACTCGTTCCTCCGCCGCCTGCTCTTCGCCGTCCGCTTCGGATCGCTCAACATCCTGCTCTCGCGCGACGTCACCGACGCGACGCGGATCCTCTACTACCGTGACATCCGCGAGCGCGCGGGGCGCGCGCTCCCCTTCGTGCTCTTCGATCGCGACCCCTACATGGTGGTCACCGCCGACGGGCGGCTGGTGTGGATACTCGACGCGTACACCGCGTCCGATCGCTACCCGTACGCGCGCGGCGTCGCCGGTGGCGTGAACTACATGCGGAACAGCGTGAAGGTCCTCATCGACGCGTACGACGGCAGCGTTCGCGCGTATCGCACCGATGACAGGGACCCGATCATCCGCACCATCGACCGGATGTATCCCGGACTCCTCAAGCCACTCGCGTCGATGCCCGCCGACATCCGCGCGCACATCCGCTATCCAGAGGATCTCTTCCGGCTGCAGACGACACTCTACGCGACCTACCACATGGTCAACCCGGAAACCTTCTACCACCGCGAGGACGAGTGGCAGATCCCCGGGGGGCCGGGGACGACGGGACCGATCGGCGGTGAGCGCCGCGGCGCGGGCGAAGCATTCCTGCGGCACATGGTGATGCGCCTCCCTGGCGAGCGCGAGCCCGAGTTCATCCTCATGCGCCCCTTCACCCCGCGACAGAAGGACAACCTCGCCGCGTGGATGGTCGCGCGGAACGACGGCGCGCATTACGGCGAGCTCGCGGTGTACCGCTTCCCGCGCCAGCGACTGGTGTTCGGCCCGAACCAGATCGTCAACCGGATCAACCAGGATACCGAGGTCTCGCGGCAGATCACCCTCTGGGACCAGCGCGGCTCCGAGGTGCTTCGCGGCGAGCTGCTCGTGCTCCCCGTCGAAGGTTCGTTGATCTACGTGCAGCCGCTCTACCTGCGAGCGCAGGGGGGACGGATACCGGAGCTCAAGCGAGTTGTCGCCGCCCACGAGGGACGCGTGTCGATGGGCGAGACACTCGATGCGGCGCTGGCCGGATTGTACGAGGAGAAGGGCGCCGCGCCCACCCTTGCGCTGCCGTCAGCGGAGACCGCCGCACCGGTGGCGAGTGCATCGCTCACCCGCCAGGCGATCGAGCACTACGACCGCGCCCGCGCCGCGCAGCGCGCCGACGACTGGGCGACCTACG
>DASSZC010000008.1:0-3025 GCA_035702925.1 Gemmatimonadaceae bacterium
TCGCATTTCCCTGCTTGGTTGCACTTTCACACGTCACTACTCATGAACTTTCACACCTCACTCGTCACTACTCGCAGTGCTCACACCTCACTCGTCACTACTCGCAGTCCTCGCCGTCAACGACCGCGCCAGGCCACCGAAGGTCTTTACCCATTCGAAGGCGCGAGCGAGGGGGGGGCTGAGGCGGAAGGTGGTGCCGGTGGCGGCGATGGCCTTGTCGATGACCGCGGCGATGAGGCGGAGGAGGCCGAGGACGGCGAGGCCGATGACCCAGAGAGGGAAGACGATGACGAAGCCGATGATGATGAACGGGAGGAGGAGGATCGGCGCGACCGGGATCAGCGCGAGCTGAACCCGACCGTGGACCACGTCACGCCAGAACCGTCCTGCCGCTCGCTGCATCGACATCACCTGCCTCCCTTTCCGATTTCATCCCAGAGCGCGGCGATCGCGCGCATTCCCTTGACGAAGTTCTCGTCGCTCATCCATTCGTTAGGCGCGTGGGCGTTCTCGCCGGGAAGCCCGAAGCCTACGAGGAGTACGGGGGCGCCGAGGATTCGCTGAAAATCGCCGACGACGGGAATCGACCCGCCCTCGCCGGTGATCACCGGTGCCTTGCCGAATGCAGCCTCGAGCGCGCGCTTCGCCGCGTCGAACAACGGCCCGTCGAGATCGGCGCGCCAGGGCCGGCCGCCGTGGAGGTGCGTGACGGTCACCGTCACCCCCTTCGGCGCGACGCGGGCGACGTGCGCCTTCATCGCCGCCTCGATCTGCGCGGGATCCTGATCGGGGACGAGCCGGCAGCTCACCTTGGCCATCGCCACCGCGGGGAGCACCGTCTTCGCGCCCTCGCCGGTGTAGCCGCTGAGCATCCCGTTGACCTCGCAGGTCGGGCGCGTCCAGATGCGCTCGAGGGTCGAGAATCCCTTCTCGCCGCCTAACGCTGGGGCACCGACTTCGTGGAGGAAGCCCTCGTCGGTGAAGGGGAGCGAACGCATCTGCTTGCGCACGTGCTCCGGCCACTCGCGCACGCTGTCGTAGAAGCCGGGGATGGCGATGTGGCCATCGGCATCGTGGAAGGTGGCGAGGATGCGGGCCAGGGCCATCGCCGGGTTCACCACCGCTCCACCGTAGCTTCCCGAGTGCAGGTCGCCGCTCGGACCGCGGACGTCGATCTGGAAGTAGGCGAGGCCGCGCAGCGACGAGAGGATGCTCGGCAATCCGGGGGCAAACATCGCAGAATCGGAGATGATGACGCCATCGCACTTGAGCAGATCCTTGTGCGACTCGATGAACGCCTCGAGGTTCTCGCTCCCGACTTCTTCCTCGCCCTCGGCGAGGACGATGACGTTGACGGGGAGCTTGCCGCGCGTCTTCAGGTGCGCCTCGAGCGCCTTCACATGGAGGAAGAGCTGCCCCTTGTCGTCGACGGAGCCGCGGGCGTAGATGCGGCCATCGCGGATCGTCGGCTCGAAGGGCGGCGAGTGCCAGAGGTCGAGGGGCTCGGCGGGTTGCACGTCGTAGTGCCCGTAGACGAGGATCGTCGGCGCTCCGGGGCCTGCCTTGCGCCACTCGCCGACGACGACCGGGTGACCCGGAGTCCTGTGGATCTTCGCTTCGAGGCCGGCGTCGCGCAGCGACTTCGCCACCCACTCGGCGGCCTTCGCGGTCTCGGCGTTGTGCTCCGAGCGCGCGCTGACGCTCGGGATGCGCAGAAATTCGAACAGCTCGTCGTGGATGCGAGCGTCGTTGCTCCTGAGGTACGTCTCGAGGTCGGACATGTCGGCCGGTGGAGGTGAGTGCGGAGCGTTAGGCGGCAGTGTCCTGCGCGTCAGGCTCCGCGGGTGAAGGCGCGGGCGGCGACGACGCCGAGCGCGGCGGCGCTGACCGAGAGGAGGATGCTGGCGGCGACGTAGGTCGCGGCACGGCGGGCGTCGCCGCCATGGAGCATGCGGACCGTCTCGATGCTGAACGTCGAGAAAGTTGTGAAGCCGCCGCAGAAGCCGATGGTGAGCGCGGCGCGGATGGTGACGTCCTTCACCGGCGACCACTCGCCGCTCAGCCAGCCGATGAGGAAGCTGCCGACGACGTTGATGAGCAGCGTCGCGAAGGGACAGCGCACGGTGACCGGCGCCATCCAGGTCGAGATTCCATAGCGGGCCAGTGTGCCCGCGGCGCCGCCTGCCGCGATCGCGAGGGCGAAGAGCATGACGCAACATATCGGGGGGTCCGGGCGCGGGGGAGCGGTGCGCGCTGGAGCCCCCAACCCCCGCCGAAGTTGCCGCCCGCCGATTGCCACCGTCATGGCTTGTGAGGCGCCGGCTCCCGGCGCCTCCGGCCGTGTGCGCACAGCGGTGCAGCGGACACTCGCGGAGGACGTGTGGGACAGTCGCTCGCTCGGGAATACGTGGACGCCGCCGAGGCGGCGGGGCTGCGGTACGTGACCGATGCGACGCCGGGGATCCGGCGCCGCCGGCACGGCCGCGGCTTCACGTATCTCGATGCCGATGGACGGGCGATCCGCGAGCGCGACCAGCTGCGGCGATTTCGCTCGCTGGTGATCCCGCCGGCGTGGACCGATGTCTGGATCTGCGCCGATCCCGACGGCCACCTGCAGGTGACGGCGCGCGACGCGCGCGGGCGCAAGCAGTACCGCTATCACGAGCGATTCAGGGCGCGTCAGGACGAGTCGAAGTTCGACCGGATGATCGCGCTGAGCGACGTGCTGTGGAAGATCCGCGAGCGCGTCGAGCGCGACATCGCCTTGCCAGGCTTGGCACGTGACAAGATCATGGCGACGGTGGTCTGGCTGCTCGAGCGCACGCTCATTCGCATCGGCACCGACGAGTACGCGAAGGCGAACAACTCGTTCGGCCTGACGACGCTTCGCGACAAGCACGCCGAGGTCAGGGGCTCGAAGCTCAAGTTCGAGTTCAAGGGCAAGTCCGGCGTCGAGCACGAGATCGACCTGGCCGACCCGCGGCTGGCGCGGATCGTCAAGGAGTGCCAGGACCTGCCGGGGCAG
>DASSZC010000014.1:0-6359 GCA_035702925.1 Gemmatimonadaceae bacterium
CTGACGACGGCGAAGGTCGCGGAGGTCTCCACCGCGACGTCCTTCGAGCGATGGGCGACGAAGCCGAAGGCCGCGGCATCGATCGCGGCGACGGCGCGATCCGGCGACTCGCCGCCGCGGCTCTGCACCGCGAAGCGGTGCACACGGTCGCCGTAGCTGGTGAGCGACTGCAGCTGGTCGAGGTGCATGCGCACGCGGTACTCCTGGCGCGACACCTCACTCGGATCCGCCGACGGCTTCGTGATCGCGGCCACGCGCACGGTGTCGCCGCCTTCGCCTGGCTGCGCGCTGAGGACGACGAGGTCGCCAACACTTATCCGTGCATCGGCGGCGAGCCGCGCGTCGATGGCGATGGTGCGCACGTCATGCCCCGGGGAAGGTGCGGGCAATACGCCCTGCGCGCCGAGACTGGTGGCGGCGCAGAGCGAAAGAGCAACGACCAGCGAATCAGTCCGCGCGGGGATGCGTCACCCAGGTCGTCGTATCCTTCAACGACTCGCGGGTCTCCTCGAGGGTGTAGGACGGCGCACGGAAGGCAGCCATTCCCTTCCCGATCAGCACGACCGCTGCGGCGATCTCGAGCACGCCGACGATGATCGCGCCGAGCCACATGTGGCCATTGACCGCCTGGCCGATGAGCGTCGCGACGAAGATGGTCATCGCGACGAGACCGACGACGCCGATGCCGAAGGCGAGCGACAACCAGAGGGCGCCGCGCGCGCCAGCGTGGACGTTCTCGCCCAGCTCGAGCTTCGCGAGCCGGACTTCGTTGGCGACGAGCCGCTTCGAGTCGTCGGTGAGGCGGCGGATGAGGTCGGGAATGCCCGCATCTGGATCGATACCGGGCAGTGTCGGGCGCGGGGCAGTCACGGGGTTCCTCCCTTCAGGCACGAAGGATTATCGCGTCGGTCTACAGGGAGCGGTTTCGCAAGGACCGTTCCGAGGGCTAGAGCACTACGACGTGGGCGGCGAGCTGTGGCCCGAGCTGGCGCGGGGCTCCAGCGATGCGGAGGGTGAGCGGACCGCCGAAGGGAGCGCGGTCGACGACCTCGAACTCGACGCCGGGCGTGATGCCGAGCGAGGCAAGGTAGCGAAGCCGGTCGGCATCCTCGTCCTCGACGCGGGCGATGCGCCCGCGCTCGCCCGGCGCGACCTCGGACAGCGCGCGGCCGGCGGGCCCTTCGGCGATCCCCCCGTCCCGGGTCGGGATCGGCGCGCCGTGCGGATCGACGGCGGGGTCGCCTAACGCGGCGGCCATCCGGTCCACCAGCTCGTCGCTCGCCGAGTGCTCGAGTCGCTCGGCCTCCTCGTGAACGCGATCCCAGCTGAAGCCGAGGGCGCTGACGAGGTAGGTCTCGATGACGCGATGGCGGCGGAGTGTGCGCAGCGCGGTGCGTCGCCCCCGCTCGGTGAGGCGCACGCCGCGGTAGCGGGCGTGATCGATGAGCCCCTGTCCGGCGAGGCGCTTCACCATCCCGGTGACGCTCGCCGCGGCGAGGGCGAGGCGGTTGGCGAGGTCGTTGGTCGTGACCGCGGCGCCGGCGCCCGCGCGCTCCAGCTCGTAGACCGCCTTCAAGCAATCTTCCGCGGGAGCGGTGAGCCCCTCATGCCGCTGCGACGGGGGGGCGGTCATACCTTGAAGATCGGCGTGCCGCCGGCCGGGGTATAGCCGCTGATCCCGGCGCGAACGCAGAGGACGGGGACGCGGGCGCGGTGGCGCACCTCGTTGGCGACGCTGCCGAAGAGCAGGTCCTTGAGGAAGCGGTGGCCGTGCGTCGACATCGCGATCAGGTCGCACCCCTCCCGCTCGGCCGCGGCGGTAATCTCGACCGCGGGGTCTCCGCCGGCGAGGAGCGAATCGGCGTCGAGCCCCGACTCGCAGAGCGAGGCGGCGCATTCCTCGAGGTACTTGAGGTCAGCGCGCATCTCTTCCGATTCACGGAGGGTGAGCGACTGGAAGTTGCGCGCGACGAAGCCGTCGGCGACGTGGATCAGCACCACCGAGGCGTGGCAGTGCGTCGCGAGCAGCCGGACGTGCTCGAGGATCGCGGCGTCGGTCGGCGTGTTCTCGAGCGGGACGAGGATGCGCTTGTACATCACGCCACCCAGTCGCGAAGAGTGGTGAAGAGGAGCCAGCCGTTGAGCACCGCGATCACCGTCGCGACGGTGTAGGCGAGCACCTTCACCGCCGGGGCGTTGACGAACTCCCCCATCTTCCGGCGGTCGGAGGTGAACATCACCAGCGGGACGACGGCGAACGACAGCTGAAGGGAGAGGATGACCTGGCTGAGGATGAGCAGCCGGCTCGTACCCGCCTCACCATACATCCAGGCGACGATCACCGCCGGGACGATCGCGATGCCGCGGGTGATCAGGCGGCGCACCCACGGGCGGAGCCTGATGCTGAGGAACCCTTCCATGACGATCTGGCCGGCGAGGGTGCCGGTGAGCGTCGCGTTCTGCCCGGAGGCGAGGAGGGCGAGGGCGAACACCGTGCTCGCGGCGGCCACGCCTAACGACGGGGCGAGCAGCTTGTAGGCGTCCTGGATCTCGGCGACGCCTGTGTTGCCCTGCGAATGGAAGGTCGCGGCGGCGACGATGAGGATCGCGGCGTTGATGAAGAGCGCGAAGGAGAGGGCGATGGTCGAGTCGATGAAGGCGTAGCGGACCGCCTCACGCTTTCCTTCGCTGGTGGACTCGTAGCGCCGCGTCTGCACGATCGACGAGTGCAGGTAGAGGTTGTGCGGCATCACCGTCGCGCCGAGGATCCCGATCGCGATGTAGAGCATCCCCGGGTTGCTGACGATCTCGCTGCGCGGGATGAACCCGGTCATCACCGCCGCGAACTCGGGGCGGGAGATGAAGAGCTCGAAGACGAAGCAGGCGCCGACGGTCCCGATGAGGGTGATGACCATCGCCTCGAGCAGCCGGAACCCCTTGTTCTGCAGGAGCAGGACGATGAGGACGTCGGCCGCGGTGATGATCACGCCTAACGCGAGGGGGATGCCGAAGAGCAGGTTGAGGGCGATCGCCGAGCCGATGACCTCGGCGAGGTCGCAGGCAGCGATGGCGATCTCGCAGAGCACCCAGAGGAAGAAGTTCACCGGGGGGCTGAAGTGATCGCGGCAGGCCTGGGCGAGGTCGCGTCCGGTGACGATGCCAAGCTTGAGGGCGAGTCCCTGGAGGAGGACCGCCATCAGGTTCGACATCAGGATGACGCTGAGCAGGGTGTAGCCGAACTGCGAACCCCCGGCGAGGTCGGTCGCCCAGTTGCCGGGATCCATGTAGCCGACGGCGACGAGGTATCCGGGTCCGGCGAAGGCGAAGATCTTCCGCCAGAACCCGACGCCGTGAACGGGGATAGTCTTGTAGACCTCGGCGAGCGTCGGGGTGAGGCGGGCCCTTTTCCACCCCGGCTCGGCGGCGGGGGGCTGGTGCTCTTCGTTCTCGGGGCGTACGACGCGCGGGACTGCGGCCATCAGGAGCTCGTGGTGCGGGATTTTGGTTATCGGAAGTTGTAGTTTAGTACGGACTAAAATTTTTGCAAGAGGGTTGCGGGATGGGATTGTCGCGCCGCGACGGCCACTCAGTTCGTCTGAGCCTTAACGATCTGAACAGCGATTACACGGATTCCCAGGGATAACATCGGATCGCTCCACGAGTGAGTTGAGCTCATCACGCGGTACCAACGATCCGTGTAATCCGGTTTGATCCGTGTAATCGTTGTTCCCACCGTTAGGACTCTCAGCCCGTCTGCTGGCTGCCAAGGCGCAACGAGCATTGCGCTCGTTCCCGGCAACTCGCGACCGCTTACGAAGACCGCAGCTTGCGCGTCCCAGAGACGGATGACTCCCGACCCCATTGCCGCCGCGCTCGAGCAGCTGCTCGACGAGCACCGCTCCGACGGGGATGGTGGGGATCGGCTCGTGCGGGCGGTGATCCGTCATGCGCGGGGGATGCCGCCGCTCGAGCGGGAGGAGCTGCACCGGCACCTGCTCGACCTGGTCGACCGCCAGCGGGACGGCATATGGCCGGTTGCCCTCGAGGTGCTCGTCCGGACCGGGACGCCGGCGACGGGGCGGTCGCTGGCGCCGATGCTGATCGCGGGGGAGCGGAGCGCGGAGTGGTCGGACGCGGTGGTGCTCGCGATGCTGCGGCTCGGGTGCGCGAACGCGCTCGGGATGTGCCGCGACTACGTCCGCGAAGAGCTGCGGATGCAGCACCTCGGCGCGCTGCCGATGCTGTCCTGGCTGTACCGGACCGACGTCGTCTTCGCGGTCGAGCTCGGGGCGCGGTTCTACGCCGACACGTTAGGCAGGGACGGCCCGGCGCTGGCCAGCGCCGAGCTGCGCGAGGAGCTGGCGCGGCACATCCCGGGGCAGCTCGACGGGCTGCTCGCCAACTCGGCCGGGAGCGCCCTCGACCTGATCGACCAGACGACGGCGCGCGACCCGGAGGCGGGGCGGCTGCTGGCGGCGATGATCCGGCGCTACCTGTCGAGCGGGGAGTCGCGGAGCGAGCTCGGGCCGCGCGCCGTCGAAGCGTTAGGCGAGGCGATCCGGCTCCGCGCCGGCTGAGCGTCCCGCCTCGCCGGCGTCGCGGTCGAGCAGGTCGAGGAAGCCGCGGAGGATGCGCTCGGTGAGACCCCAGACCACGTACTCACCGTGGGCGAAGGCGGGGACCGTCAGCGACTGGCCATGAGCGACGACTTCCGCGGTGATCCACGCCGCGGTCTCGCGGAGGGCGCTGAGGGGGACCCAGAACGCCGCCGCGACCTCGGGACTCTCGACGATCGTGACCTCGGGAACGACCGCGGCGACGAAGGGACGGACGATCACCCGCCTGACGGTCGGTGTCCGCGGCGAGACCTCGTCGAGCACGCCGACGATCGCCCCCTCGCGCTCGATGTCGATCGCGGTCTCCTCCCAGGTCTCGCGGATCGCGGTCCGCTCGAGTGAAAGGTCGTCGGGCTCCTGCCGCCCGCCGGGGAGCGCGACGTGTCCGCTCCACGGGTCCCCCTCGTAGTCCGCGCGCTTGATCAGGAGCAACTCGAGCTCGCCGGCGTCGCCGGGGCGCAGCACGAGCGCGACCGCCGCGCGCAGCGGGTGCTCGTCAGCCTCGAGGGTCACGGTCGCCGGGGCGCGTTCGGCGAGTGTCAGTCCGAGTCGCGCGATCTCACGGTGCTGGAGGACGTTCGCTGTCATGACGACACGAGCTGTCGCAGGATCCGCACCCTCACCCCGGGGACCGTGATCCGGTCAGCGCTCGATCGGCCCGTCGTCCTCGACCCAGCCGCGGTAGCCGCCGCGCAGCGAGCAGACGTCGTAGCCCATCGCCCGCAGGGTGTCGGCGGCGAGCGCCGAGCGGCTGCCCCCTCCGCAGTAGACGACGATCTTCTTGTCGCGTGGCAGCATTCCCTCGCCGCGCGTCTCGATCGTGCCGCGCGGAAGCGGGATCGCGCCGGGGACGCGGCCGAGGTTGTACTCGTTCGGCTCGCGGACGTCGACGAAGACCGTGTCGGGGGAGGCGTGCGCGGCGCGGGCGGCGCCGGGCTCGATCTCGGTGATCCGTTGCTTCGCCTCGTTGACGAGGTCGGTGCCGGTCTTGGGCATGTATGACTTCAGTCTCGAGTGGTGATCAATGGACGTGGACGGTGCCGGCCGCGGCATCGAGCGTCGCCGTCAGGCCTAACGGCAGCGTCCACTGCTCGTCGATGTGGCCGACCGGCGCGTTGGCGACCGCCGGCACCCCGGCGGCGCGGGCCGCCTCGTCGAGCACCTCGTCGAGCCGGCGGACGCCATCCTCGCTCGTCTCCGGGCAATCGGTGAACGCGCCGAAGACGATCCCGGCGACGCGCGACAGCGCGCCGGCGAGGCGGAGCTGCGTCAGCATGCGATCGAGGCGATAGACCGCCTCGCCGATGTCCTCGAGGACGAGGATCGCGCCGTCGAGCACCGGGAAATACGGAGTGCCTAGCAGCGCGACGAGGAGGGCGAGGTTTCCGCCGGCGAGCCGTCCCTCGGCGGTGCCGGCGCGGATGACGCGCGGCGCCGGGATCGCGCCGCACGGGTCGGTGCCGTGGATCACCGCCCGCTGCAGCGAGTCGCGCGAGAAGGCGGTGAGGACGCCGCGCGCCGTCGGCGCGTGGAAGGTCGCGACCCCGCTCTGCGTCGCGATCGCCGCGTGGAGGGCGGTGATGTCGGAGAAGCCGAGCAGCGCCTTCGGCCGGCGGGCGATCGCGGCGTAGTCGAGCGACTCGAGCAGCCGCATCGCGCCGTAGCCGCCGCGCGCGCACCAGACGCCGTCAATCCCCGGGTCGCGCAGCGCGCGATCGAGGTCCGTTAGGCGCTCGTCGTCAC
>DASSZC010000383.1:0-2961 GCA_035702925.1 Gemmatimonadaceae bacterium
GCTACCGGTACGCGGGCAAGGAGATCGACTGCATGGACCGGGTCCGCGAGGTGCGCGAGCGCCTCCCGGACGTCGAGCGCGTCGTCGTGATGCCGTATCTCACCGAGCGGCCGCGTCTCTCCGGGATCCGCGGTGCCGTATCCTGGGGCGACTGGACCGGACGTACCCCGAACACGCCGGAGTTCGTGCGGCTCCCGTTCGATCATCCGCTGTACATCATGTACTCGTCGGGGACGACGGGGCTGCCGAAGTGCATGGTGCATGGCGCGGGGGGGACGCTGCTCCAACACCTCAAGGAGCTCGCGCTCCACAGCGACATCGGGGAAGGGGATCGCCTGTTCTACTTCACCACCTGCGGGTGGATGATGTGGAACTGGATGGTCAGCGCCCTCACGTTAGGCGCCGGGATCGTGCTCTATGACGGGGCACCCCTCGCTCCCGATCCGGCGATCCTCTGGAAGATGGCCGAGCGCGAACGCGTCACGGTGTTCGGGACGAGCGCGAAGTACCTCGCGCTGCTCGAGAAGGCCGGCCTCGAGCCGGGGAAGTCGTACGACCTCGGCGCGCTCCAGGCGATCCTCTCGACGGGGAGCCCGCTCCCCGCGCACGGCTACGACTACGTCGCGCGGGCGATCGGCCCCGATATCCGCCTGAGCAGCATCAGCGGGGGGACCGACATCATCTCCTGCTTCGCGTTAGGCAACCCGATCGCCCCCGTCTGGCGCGGCGAGCTGCAGACGCGCGGGCTCGGGATGGCGGTCGAGGTCTGGGACGAGGCGGGACGGCCGGTCGTGGGGGTACCCGGGGAGCTGGTCTGCACCAGGCCCTTCCCGAGCATGCCGGTCGCCTTCTGGCGCGATCCCGACGGCGCGAAGTACCGCGCCGCCTACTTCGAGCATTTCCCGAACGTCTGGCGGCACGGCGACTGGGCCGAGCTGACCGAGCACGATGGACTGATCATCCACGGCCGGAGCGACGCGACGCTGAATCCTGGTGGGGTGCGCATCGGCACCGCCGAGATCTACCGGCAGGTCGAGCAGCTCCCCGAGGTGGTCGAATCGCTTGCGATCGAGCAGTCGCTCGGCGACGACGATACGCGCGTGGTGCTCTTCGTCCGGCTCCGCGAGGGGGAGACGCTCGACGAGCCGCTGCGCGAGCGCATTCGCCGCCGGATCCGCGAGCACACCAGTCCGCACCACGTGCCGAAGAAGATCGTCCAGGTCGCGGACATCCCGCGCACGATCAGCGGGAAGATCAGCGAGCTCGCCGTGCGCGAGGTGGTGCATGGCCGCTCGGTGAAGAACACCGATGCGCTGGCGAACCCGCGGGCGCTCGACCTCTTCCGCGACCTTCCGGAACTGCGGGATTGATCGGGGGAGTGATGGGGGATACAGCGCGGCACACCGGAGCGGGGACGGGGTAGGGCGGAAACGGCGCTTCCGGTCTGATCAATCCGGCGCCCGAGCGTTAGATTCGAGGGTCTGGGGCAGCGGTCTGCCGGGCGCCCCCTTTTCCGACCCGTCGTTCCGAGGAGATCCTTCGTGACTTCAGCGCAGATCGACCGCCGCACCGCTCCGGGGCTGACCACGACGAAGGCGCCCTTCATCGAGCAGGCGCAGGCCAAGGGCCAGCTGTACATCGAGCAGCCGTACGAGCTGTACAGCGGCGACAACCACGAGGCGTGGCACCGGCTGTACGAGCGAATGGCACCGCGCTGGCAGCGCTACGCGAACCACCGGTTCCTCCAGGGGATCGAGAACCTCTGCCTGAACCCGGACCGCGTCCCGCGGCTCGAGGACGTCAACAAGTTCATGGCGCCGCTGACGGGGTTCCGCGCCAAGCCGGTGAGCGGGTACGTCCCCGCCTACCTGTTCTTCGACTGCCTCCGCCAGCGCGAGTTCCCGACGACGATCACGATCCGCGACAAGGGGAACATCGACTACCTCCCCGAGCCGGACATCTTTCACGACATCGCCGGCCACGTCCCGATGCACACGGACAAGGCCTTTGCCGATACCCTCGTCCGCTTCGGTGAGGCGGCGAAGACGGCGGCGCAGCTCGTGTCGAACGTGAAGGACCGCGAGGAGCGCGTGCGCCGCGTGACGAGCATCTTCAAGGCGCTCGCCCGCTTCTTCTGGTTCACGATCGAGTTCGGGCTGATGAAGTCCGAGGACCAGAAGTCGCTCAAGGTCTACGGCAGCGGGCTCCTCTCGAGCTACGGCGAGATCGCCCACTCGATCGACAGCCCCGAGGTCCAGCGCTTTCCCTTCCAGCTCGAGTGGGTGATCAACCAGTACTTCGAGATCGACCACTACCAGCCACTGCTCTTCTTCGTGGACTCGTTCGACCACCTGTTCGAGCAGGTCAACATCCTCGAGCAGTGGATGAAGGAGGGAAAGCTGAACAACGTCTCGCCCGGCGAGCCGAGCATGAGCACCGCCGACGTCGACAGCTTCCTCGAGGCGGGACACGCGGCTTGAGCCTCGCCGCTCGCCTAACGGCGCGGCCCGCGGCTTGAAGAGACGACCCAGATCAATACTCAGGACGGAGTGAATCCCATGGCGACCACGATCGAAACCGCCCCGAACGCGGCCCCGGCGCAGGACACCTTCCCGATCAACGGGACCGACTACATCGAGTTCTACGTCGGCAACGCGAAGCAGGCAGCGCACTATTACCGCGCCGCCTTCGGCTTCCAGCTGGTCGGCTACCGCGGCCCGGAGACGGGGGTGCGCGACCGCGCCAGCTACCTGCTCCAGCAGGACAAGATCCGTTTCGTCCTGACGACGCCGATCCGCCCCGACCTGAGCGAGGAGGCGAAGGTCATCGCCCAGCACATCTACGACCACGGCGACGGCGTCCGCGACCTCGCGCTCTGGGTCGACGACGCTCGCGACGCCTTCGAGAAGGCGGTCGAGCGCGGCGCGGTACCGGTGCACCAGCCAAAGGTCATGAAGGACA
>DASSZC010000431.1:0-8068 GCA_035702925.1 Gemmatimonadaceae bacterium
GCCCGGCGCTACAAGACGACGACCGCGACGGTGATGCGCCTGAACGGGCTGCGGAAGAGCATCATCATCCCGGGCCAGCGGCTGGTGGTGAAGGCCGGTTCGGGGCGGTCGGCGAAGGCCCACGCACGGCCGGCGCGGAAGAGCACCGCCAGGAAGAGCGCCCGGCACTAGCGGCGCGCTGGATGGGCGAACGAAAGGGGCGGCGAGATCATCTCGCCGCCCCTTTCGCACTCCCCCCAACCAGCTCAGTCCACGGTGCCGCGTCCGTGGTAGCCCTTCATGACGATCCGGTCGTAGCCGTTGGCCGGATCGAGCCCCATGCCGAGCGCCGCGTCGACGGCCGCCGGACCGCGGTTGTAGACGAGGAGCGCGATCTTGAGGTTGCCCTTGTACTCGCGGATCAGCGTCCGGAGGTACCGGAAGCCGACGCGGAGGTTCGTCTCGCGGTCGTAGAGCCTCTCACGGGTCGCGCCCTTCACGAAGTACTGCGCAGTCGCCGGCATGACCTGGGTGAGTCCGACCGCACCGACCGGGCTGGTCGCGCGATCATTGAACTCGCTTTCCAGCTTGACCAGGCGGAAGCCGAGATCCGGCTCGATCCCCTCGGCCATCGCGACGTCGTAGATCGAACTCGCGAGGTCGGCGGCGATCCGGTACTTGCTGGAGTAGGCGATGATCTTGTTCGCGCGATCGAGCTGGTTGCGGGTGAGCTCCAACTCGCCCTGTGCCTCGCCCAGCGCATCGTTCAGGCGGCGGGCGTCCCCCGTCAGCGCGAAGCTGAAGGTGGAGGCGGCACGCGCCTCGTCGACGCCCCGGTGGTTGCGCACGAGAAGCGCGACGGCGGCGAGGAAAGCCGCGCCGAGCAGCGCGTTCTTGATGCGCATGCGGCGTCTGGCAGCGTCGCCACGGTGCGCGTAGGTTCGACGGGTCTGTTTCATAAGTGATTCCTATATAAGGACTTATGATCCACTCGGGGGAGTGTGATCAGTCTCGCATCGTCTTGAATGGCAACGGCTGTGCCAGCTCAGCCCGATTTCCAGGTCCCCGATCGTCCGCCGCTCTTCTCGAGCACCCGGATGTCGGAGATCACCAACTCCCTATCTACTGCCTTGACCATGTCAAAGACGGTGATGAGGGTCACAGATACCGCTGAGATCGCTTCCATTTCTACCCCGGTGCGCCCAAAACATCTCACCGTCGCCTCGGCGCGGAGCCCCGGGAGCGAGTCGTCGGGGGTGATCTCGACCTGAACGTCGGTCAGCGCGATTGGATGGCAGAGCGGAATGAGCTCAGCGGTGCGTTTCGCGGCCATGACCCCGGCGACGCGCGAGACGGCGATGACGTCGCCCTTCTTCAGGGTGTTCGCGCGAATCGCGGCGAGGGTTGCCGCGGCCATCCGGATCGACCCGGCCGCGCGGGCGACGCGCTCGGTCTCCGCCTTGGCGGTGACATCCACCATCTTCGCCGCGCCATCGGCGCCAACGTGGCTCAGCGAGCGATCGTCGGGCTGCATCAGCGCTCGGCGAGGGCGCGGAAGAGGTCCGCGGTAACGAGGTTGGGGCTGACGTTGCCGCTCGCCAGCTCGCGCGCCCGCTCCACGGCATCGATCGCGCGCGCACTGCGCTCGGCGGCCCGCTCGTCGCCGCGCTCGACACGGGCGCGCGTACGATCGTGGAGAAGGATGGCGAGGGCATCGAGGGTGTCGGTGAACCGTCCGCGCGCGCCCGACGCGCCCTGCGCGAAGGCTACTCGCAGCGCAGAGGCGCGATCGCCCGACTCCGCGGCGTCGAGAATTCGCTTCGCGCTGGTCCGCGCGGCGTCCCGCTCGGAGCCACCGAGCAGCTCACCGGGCGCACCGGCGGCGATCGCAAGGCGAGCGGCGGCATCCTTCGGCAGCGACTCGCCATCGAGCGCCTTCGCCACCATCGGGTCTCCGAGGAAGCCGCGCATGTCGCTCTCGGGAAGTGGCGCGACGCGGACGGAGACCACCCGCGACCGGATCGTCGGCAGGAGGGCGCCAGGCTCGCTCGACGTGATGATGATCGTCGTGTCCGCGGGCGGCTCCTCGAGAAGCTTGAGGAAGGCGTTCGCCGCGAAGTCGGAGCCCTCCTGCGGGATCATCCGCTCGGCGTCGCCGACGACGAAGACCTTCCGGCGGGCGAGGGCGGGGGAGATCCCGGCGCGGTGCACGATCGACCGGACCGCGGCGACGAAGATTCCCTCGGACCCCGAGGGGCGCGGATACAATCCGTTGGTCGCGAGGCGCTCGGCGATCGCCTCGGCGTAGTCCTGGCGGACGTCCTCGTGCGACGCGTCGGCGTCCTTCAGGCGCGGGCGCGGAAAGATCCAGTGGAGGTCGGGATGCGCGAGCTCGCCGCAGTAGCGGCAAGCCTGGCAGCTGCCGCACGGGCGCTCCTCCGACTCGCAGAGAATCGCGCTGCCGAGCCAGAGCGCGAGCCGCTGCTTGCCGACGCCGGCCGGGCCGTGGAGGAGGAGGCTGGCCGGCAATCGTCCCGACGCGAGCGCGCCAAGGAGCCGCTCGCGCAGGTGGGCATGGCCGTAAAGGGGGACGATGGGCACCCCGGAATATGCCGCGTCCTCCCCGGGCGGGGGAGTCTTGCGGAGTGTCGCGCCGCGACTCCGGCTCAGCGTTTCGGCAGCTTCTCCGAAGGGTTGCGGGCGACGGCGCCGACGAGGGAGAAGTTGCGGCCGTCGAACCAGAAGATCGCGAGCTGGCCGAAGCGGCGGGCGAGCATCACGGCCTGCTCGCGCGGGAGGACGACCGCGACACCCTGCTCGCGATACTCCCCATCCGGCGCGACGCCGTCGCAGGGCTGGTACTCGACGCCGGCGCGGCGCAGCTCCGCCTCGAGCTCCTCGCGCCGGGTCATGTTCCGGTGTTCGGTCGCGGCCTCCTGCGCGGCGGTCGGCTTGTCCTCGGCGTTCTCCCCCATCGGGTTCTCGGCGGTGAGGACAGCGAAGGGGCGGTCGAGGCCGAGCGCGGCGAGGGTCGCCCGCTCGGGAGCGCCTAACGGCAGGCGGAGGTCGATCCGCAGGCGGTCAGGGGGCGCGAACTCGAGGATGGTGCAGGGATACTGGGCCCACTTGTCCTCGTTGATCCGGTCGTCGTCAGGCATTCGTCGGGGTGGCGCCACTGGCGCGGAAGAGCCGCGAGGCGGCGCTGATCTGTTCGTGCGTGCCGAGGAGCAGGCAGAGGTCCTCGGCTTCGATGCGGGTGTCGGGGGACGGGTTGAAAACCATCGTCCCGTCGGCGCGATGAATCGCAAGAATCGACGCGCCGCTGGTGTCGCGCACCCCTGACTCCGCGACCTCGTGGCCGAGGACGCTGCATCCTTCCTCGACGCGATACACCTCGAAGGCGAGCCCGGTCAGGAAGCGCTGCAGACCGAGCGCCGGACCATGTGCCGCCGAGATCGTCCGGAACATCTCGTAGCCGCTGCGACGGATGTCGCGGATCTGGCGCTCGATCTCGTCGCGCGGAACAAGGTAGCGATGCAGCACGCGCGAGAAGATCTCGATGGAGGTCTCGAACTCCTCGGGGATGACCTCATCGGTGCCGAGGGTGAAGAGCGGATCCATCTCGTGCACGTACCGGCTGCGAACGATGAGATGGACGTGCGGGTTGAGCCGGCGCGCCACGTCGACGGTGCCGCGCGTGCCGGCGGCGTCGGAGATCGCGATGACGACGACGCGCGCACTTCGCACTCCCGCATGCTCGAGGACCTCCGGCCGCGATGCATCGCCGTAGATGATCGAGCGTCCGCGCTCGCGCTCGGTGCGAACGACCTGCGGATTCAGCTCGATGACGATGAAGGGGATGCCGCATCGGCCGAGGACGCGCGCGAGGTTGCGGCCGTTCACTCCGTATCCGACGATGACGACGTGATCGGTGAGGGGCTCGCCGGCATGGACGGCGAGCGGCGCCGCGCGCCCGGAGGCAAACCGCGCCGGCGCGACTCCCTCCAGCGTGGCAGCGATCCGCGGGGCGACGGCGAGAAGCACCGGGGTGATCGTCATCGTGCCGACGGCGACGGCGAGGAAGAGCTGGTAGTGCGCGACGTCGAGCAGGCCGGCGGACAATCCGACCTTGCTGAGGACGAAGGAAAACTCCCCGATCTGGGCGAGCGCGAGGCCGGCGACGATCGCGATCCGCAGCGACTGCCCGAGCGCGATGCTCGCCCCGGTGGTGATCAGCGTCTTGACGACGATGACGACGAGGATGGCGCCGAAGACAGTGAAGGGGGCGCCGATCACCGTCCGCACGTCGAAGAGCATCCCGATCGAGATGAAGAAGAGCGAGTTGAAGACCTCGCGGAGGGGGAGAATCTCCCCGAGCGCCTGGTGGCTGTACTCGGACTCGGAGATGACGAGGCCGGCGATGAAGGCGCCTAACGCGAGGGAGAGCCCGACGCGCGCGGAGGCCCAGGCGGTGCCGAGGCAGAGGAGGATGATGGCGAGGAGGAAGACCTCGCGGCGCCTGGTGGCGACGACGTAGTGGAGGAGACGCGGGACTACCCACCGCGCGGCGACGACGGCGCCGCCGATGAAGAGCAGGGCCTTGATGACGACGGCGACCGCGTCGCCGGCGCCGGCGCCGACTCCCGTCAGGAATGGCGTGAAGAGCACCATCGGGACGACGCAGAGATCCTGGAAGATGAGGATCCCGAGCACTGCCTGGCCGGCCGGCCCATCGAGCTCACCGCGATCAGCGAGGAGGCGGAGGACGATCGCCGTGCTGCTGAGGGCAACGAGCATCCCGATGAACAGCGCGACCTTGGTCCCCTCGCCGACGAGCCGCGACACGACGTAGATCGTGGCGATCGTGAGCAGGACCTGCAGCCCGCCGCCGACGAGGAGGAAGTTGCGGATGCGGGCGAGCTGCTTGAGCGAGAATTCGATCCCGACGGTGAAGAGCAGGAGGACGACGCCGATCTCGGCGATCGACTCGACTTCCTTGGGATCGGTGATGAGCCCGAAGCCGTACGGACCGCAGAGCACCCCGGTGATCAGGAACCCGACGATCGGCGGGACCTTGGCGCGGTGGAAGAGGAGCACCACCGTGACGCCGAGGCCGAAGAGGATCAGGAGGTCGTGCAGGAATCCGGGTTCGTTCATCTCGTGAGCAGGGGCATGGTTCGTGACGTTATGGCAAGCCGAATGCGCACGATGACGCGACTGCACCGGAACCGGAGGCAACGATGGAGCAGGGACTCAATGGAAAGAAGGTAGCCATTCTCGCGACCGACGGCGTCGAACAGGTGGAGCTGCTCGAGCCGAAGGCAGCGCTGGAGAAGGCCGGAGCGAAGACTGAAGTGATCTCGCTGAGGGCGGGAACGATCCAGGGGATGAATCACGACGAGAAGGGGGACAAGATCCCGGTGGATCGAGTGCTCGCCGACGTGAGCCCGGCGGATTACGACGCGCTGCTGCTGCCGGGTGGCGTGGCGAATCCGGATCGGCTGCGGACGGATCGTCGCGCGGTGAACTTCGTGCGGGATTTCTTCGAGCGCGACAAGCCGGTGGCGGCGATCTGCCACGGTCCGTGGATGCTGGTGGAGGCGGGAGTGCTCGAAGGCCGGACGATCACCTCGTGGCCGAGCCTCAAGACCGACATCGAGAACGCGGGTGGAAGCTGGGTGGACACCGCGGTCCAGGCGGACCAGAAGCTGGTGACGAGCCGGAAACCCGACGACCTGCCGCAGTTCAACGCGAAGATGGTGCAGACGTTCGGTCGCGGGATCTCCGAGCGCGCGGTCGACGAGACGGTGGAGCAGAGCTTCCCGGCGAGCGATCCACCCCCGGGCCCGATCTCGGCGGGTGCGTGATGAGGTTTGTGATATAAAGTACTTGACGAGAACTGCAACGGGCTGTAAGCTGTAAGCCGTAAGCAGTAAGCTGAGAGCGGACGGCGCCCCGTGAGGCGCCGCCGCTTTCGATGCAGGTCACACGTCACTCGTCACTCGTCGCCGTTCCGATGCCACTCGAGCTCCACGCCAAGGCCGAAGACAACCTTCGCTTCATCCGCGAGACGATGGAGCGGGCGGGGTCGTTCACGGCCGTCTCCGGGTGGGGGCAGATGGGGATCGGCGGCACGGCGCTCCTCGCCGCCTGGCTCGCGGCGGGGGCGGCGACGGGGGATCGCTGGCTCGCCCTCTGGCTCGGCGAGGCGGCGGTCGCCGTCGCGATCGCGATGGCGACGACGACGTGGAAGACCCGTGATCATCGCGTGCCGATCGTGTCGGGGCCGGCGCGGAAGTTCGCGTTGAGCTTCGTTCCGCCGATGGTCGCGGGCGCGGTGCTGACCGTCGTCTTCGTCTCGCGCGGGGAGTACACGCTCCTCCCGGCGATGTGGATGCTCCTCTACGGCGCGGCGGTCGTCAGCGCCGGGACCTTCTCGGTGCGGATCGTTCCCTTCATGGGCGCGTGCTTCATGGCCTGCGGAGCGGCGGTGCTCGCCTTTCCCCAAACCGCGAACGTCATGATGGCCGTCGCCTTCGGCGGGCTGCACCTGGCGTTCGGCGCGGCGATCGCGAGGAAGTACGGTGGCTAAGGCGTCGCCAGCGGGGGGCAAGCGTCCCCGCACCGAGCGCGAGCCCCTGCGCGAGCTGAAGGGGAAGTCGGAGGCGTCGCACGTGCCCGACCTCGACAAGGTCATTCACGAGCGGCTGCGCCTGGCGATCGTGAGTGCGCTCGCCGCGACGGACATTCTTGGCTTCAACGAGCTCAAGGACCTGATCGGCGCGACGGACGGAAACCTCAGCGTGCACGCGCGGAAGCTCGAGGAGGCAGGGTACATCAGCTGCGCGAAGCGCTTCGAGGGGCGGGTCCCGAAGACCGAGTTCCGGCTGACGGCGTCCGGCCGGCGCGCGCTCGAGCGATATGTCGATCACATGGAAGCGTTGATTCGCGCGGTGCGCGATCGCTGATGGCGCATCCGACCTTTTTTTGCGCAGGAGCTTTGTAATGCAAAGTACTCGACAGGACATTGCGCAGGGGCTCCACGTCGCCATCGTGATGGACGGCAATGGACGGTGGGCGACCGCGCGCGGCCTCCCCCGACGTCGCGGGCACGAGGCGGGCGCGCGGACGGTGCGCACGATCGTCGAGGCGGCGCCGGCGTTAGGCATCGACCTCCTCACGCTCTACGCGTTCTCCGCCGACAACTGGAAGCGACCGCGGCGCGAGGTGGGCGGGCTGCTCGCCCTCTTCCGGCGCTACCTGGATTCCGAGTGCGCCCGTTTGCGCGAGGCCGGGGTCCGGCTGTCGATCATCGGGCGGCGTGACCGGCTGCCGCGGTCGTTGTGCGCCGCCATCGAGCGCGCGGAGACCGAGACGGGCGACGGACGTGCCATGCACCTGCGCGTGGCGATCGACTATTCCGGGCGCGACGCCATCGTCGCCGCCGCGGCGCGCGCGTCGCTCGCCGGGAGCGAACTGACGAGAGAGCGCTTCGCCGCGCTGATCGCCGCGGCCCAGCATGGCGGCGACGCGCGCGACGTGGACCTGCTGGTCCGCACGGGGGGCGAGCGCCGGCTCAGCGACTTCATGCTCTGGGAAGCAGCCTACGCCGAGCTCTGGTTCACCCCGCGAGCATGGCCGGATTTCAGCGCGGCGATGCTCGGCGCGGCGGTCGAGGAGTTTCGTGGGCGGGACCGGCGCTTCGGCGGACTGCCTGGCGTCGCGGCGGCGGGTTGAGTGACGCATCGTCAGACGATGAAGTACCTACCAACGAGGAGAGCATGACGGAGCGAACGATGAGTGAAAGCGAGGCACTGGTCGGAAGCGCCGGCGTGGCGGACAGTGCGACGGCGCTGGCGGCGGTCGCGAGCCCGTCGCAGCGGGCGGCGACCGCGGCGCTCCTGGCCGCGGTGCTGCTCGGAATCGGGGGGGACGCACTGTTCCGCGCCCCGGCGTTAGGCATCAACCTCGTGCTCTGGGTCGCGGCTGCCCTCGCCGCGACCGCCTGGGTCGCACGGATCCGCGGACGGGTCCCGCGGATGGGGAGCTGGCTCCTCGCCATCCCCGTGCTGTTCTTCGCCGGGGTGTT
>DASSZC010000130.1:0-10242 GCA_035702925.1 Gemmatimonadaceae bacterium
GATCCCGCGCTCGACGTAGGTGAAGCCGTTGGCGAGTGTGAACGCCAGCTCCTGCGCCGCGGTCGCCCCCGCCTCGCGGATGTGGTAGCCGCTGATCGAGACGGTGTTCCATAACGGCGCGTGCGTCGCGCCCCACTCGAAACAGTCGACGATCAGCCTCAGCGCCGGCTCGATGGGATAGACCCATGCGTGCTGCGCCATGTACTCCTTCAGGATGTCGTTCTGGATCGTCCCGCGCAGCTTCTCCGACGACACCCCCTGCTTCTCGGCGGCGGCGATGTAGAATGCCCAGAGGATGATCGCCGGGCCGTTGATCGTCATCGACGTCGAGACCTTGTCGAGCGGGATCCCGTCGAAGAGCGTCTCCATGTCGGCGAGGCTCGAGATCGCGACCCCGCACTTGCCGACCTCACCCTCCGACCGCGGATGATCGCTGTCGTAGCCCATCAGAGTCGGGAAGTCGAAGGCGACCGAGAGACCGGTCTGTCCCTGCGAGAGGAGGAACTTGTAGCGCTGGTTCGTCTCGGCCGCCGTGCCGAAGCCGGCGAACTGGCGCATCGTCCAGAGCTTCCCGCGATACCCGGTCGGGTGGATGCCGCGCGTGTACGGATACGCCCCCGGCACCCCCTCGTCGGCGATGACGTGCGCGCGATCGAGCGCGGTGTAGAGGGGCGCGACTTCACGCGCCGAATTGGAGAAGCCGATGTCGCGGAGCTGCCCGCGCTCGTAGCGCGCCCTCCACGCGGCAACCTCCGCACGCAGTCGGTCGAGCTCCTCGCGTTCCTCGCCCGACGTGCCAGGCAGCTGCGAAATGGAAGTCATGCGATTTCCTCTCTGGGACGGGCCAATCGCCGTCGTTGGACTGATACCCGAAAGCTAGCGGCCGGTGTTCCCGCCGACCACCTGCGCGGCGTTCGCCAACAGTGATTCGGCGACCTCGAACGGCGACGTCACGCCGCTCTCCAGCGCGGGCAGCGCATCCTCGAGTGCCTCACGCGTCGCCTCGTCACCCCAGAGCCGCCCGCGCACCATCCGCTCGGCAACCTCGATCACGCGCTCGCGCAGCCGGCGGGCGCGCCTGACGCGCAGCTCGCCGGTCCGCTCGAGAAACTTGCGATGCCGGTCGACGCCGTCGATGACCTCGCTCACACCCTTTCCCTCGGCGGCGACGGTCGCGAGGACGGGTGGGGTCCACGTCGCCGCCTCCTCGTCGCGGGCGAGGGCGCGGGCGACGCGGGCGGGGTTCTGCGCGCGCCGCTCTTCCGGCGTCGCGATGCGCTTGAGGTCTATCCCGTGGTGCGCGGGCATGTCGCGCATCGAGTTGCCGGCGCGGAGGCCGAGCATCAGCTCGAGCTCATTGCGCAGCCGGTCGGCGCCGGGTCGGTCGGCCTTGTTCACGACGTAGAGGTCGGCGATCTCCATCAGCCCGGCCTTCAGCGTCTGGATCGAGTCCCCCGACTCCGGGACGAGCACGACGATCGACGTGTCGGCGGTGCGCGCGATGTCGAGCTCACTCTGCCCGACCCCGACCGTCTCGATTAGTATCACATCGATACCAAATGCATCGTAGACATCGGCGACCTCGCGGGTCGCCGCGGCGAGCCCGCCTAACGATCCGCGCGTCGCCATCGACCGGATGAAGACCCCCGGGTCGAGGGCGACCGATTCCATCCGGATCCGGTCGCCGAGCAGCGCGCCCCCGGTGAACGGGGACGTCGGGTCGACGGCGATGATGCCGACGGTTCGTCCGGCGGCGCGGTAGTCGTGCGTCAGCCGGTTGGTGAGGGTGCTCTTCCCCGCCCCGGGCGGCCCGGTGAGCCCGATGCGCCACGCCCGACCGAGCTTGGGGTGCAGCGCGGCGAGGAGCGCCTCGAAGCCCGGCCGGCGGTTCTCGACGATGCTGACCACTCGTGCCAGCGCCGCGGGGCGGCGGGCATCGAAGTCGGCGAGCAGCTTGACGTGCGCGGCACTGCGCTCGGCGCGCGGGGGACGAGCGGTCGAGGTCACGATTGCGCGACGCCGCGGGCAGCGGGGCTGGCGTCGTCGTGCTCGTCGCGGATGTCGCCGACGAGCTCCTCGAGGAGATCCTCGAGGGTGACGATGCCGAGTGTCCGCCCGTCGGCGTCCTGCACGACGGCGAGGTGGGCGCTCATGCGAAGCATGCGGTAGAGGAAGTCGTTGCAGCGCGTCTCGGCCGGTGCGCTCGGAACGGCGCGGATCGCCGGGCGCTCGCCGTCCGCTCGCAGCACGTCGAAGGCGTGGACCATGCCGACGATCTCGTCGAGGGAGTTGTTCCGGGTGATCGGCACGCGGCTGTAGGCCGACTCGGCGATCCGCCGCGCCAGCTCCTTCGCGTCGAGGGACTCGTCGAGCGCGAACACCTGCGCACGCGGCGTCATCACGTCGCGCACCGTCTTCTCGCCGAAGCGGACGACCCCCGTTATGATCGCGATCTCGTCGCGGGCGCCGACCCCTTCGGCCTCTCCCTCGCGGAGGAGGTCCTCGATGCCGTCCCGCGCGTCGTACGGCAACCCGGCATGGCGCTTCCGTGCCGCGCTCCGCTCGACCGACCGGCTGAGCGCGACGATCGGCCAGAGCGCGATCTCGACGAGGCGCAGCGGGGGGAGCAGGATCGGGATGAGCTTCGACGGCCAGCGCCGGGCGATCGCCCGCGGGATGATCTTGCCGAAGACGATGAGGAAGAGCGCGGCGATCGCGATGTAGATGAGGACCCGCGCGTTCTGCGGCGCGCGGGAGGTCACGACGACTCCCGCGAGAACGATCGCCAGCGCGCTCCCCGCCGCGGCGGCGATGACGAGGCGCGTTGGCCGCTCGATGTATCGCTCGGCGACCTCGAACCCTGCTGGACGGCGCTCCATCCAGTGTCGCAGCCAGATGCGGCTCGCCGCGCGCACCGCGATCGACGCCGCGGTGAGCCAGGCGACGACGAAGGTCGCGAAGATGATCGCCGGGATCAGCCCGGGCATCCTCACTGTTCGCTCTCCACGGCGGCCTTCGGCCCCGAGACGCGCGGGGTCGGCAGCCGCTCGAAGTAGACGCGGACGATGCGCCGCCTGACGACGCGCTCGACGACGACGCGGAATCCGTCGAGCACGAACGACTCGCCGGAGCGCGGTACGCGCCCGAGCTGCGCGTAGACAAGGCCACCGACCGTCGTCACGTCGTCGCTGACGAAGTTGTGGCGCGTCGCCTCCGAGAGGTCGTCGATCGACAGCCGGCCGGAGACCCAGAAGCGATCGGACCCCTCGCGCTCCAGCTCCGCGTCCTCCTCGTCGTGCTCGTCGCGGATCTCGCCGACGATCTCCTCGAGGATGTCCTCGATGGTCACGATCCCCGCGGTCCCCCCGTATTCGTCGGTGACGACCGCGATGTGGGTTCCGCTCGACTTGAAGTCGCGCAGCTGCGCATCGAGGGTCTTCGTCGCCGGGATGAAGATCGCGGGGCGGACGCGCGCGGCCCACCCTTCCTCCGGCTCCTCGTCGGCGACGATCGAGGGGAGCAGGTCCTTCGCGTAGAGGATGCCGATGATCTCGTCGATCTCCTCGGCGAACACCGGGAGCCGGGCGTGCCCGGTGCTGCGCAGCCGGTCCACCACCTCGGACCACGGCGTGTCGCGATCGACGGCGATGACCTCGACGCGCGGCACCATCACCTCGCGGACCGCGGTCTCACGCAGGGTGAAGACGCCATCGAGGAGCACGCGCTCCTGCCGCGTCACCTCGGCGTCGGCGGATACGATCTCGCGGAACTGTTCCGCGGTCGCCGCGCGGTTCTCGTCATGGTCCTGGTGCGGGGGGAGCGCCCGCTCGAGCATCGCATCGACGCGCGCGCCGAACAGCACCACCGGCGCGACCGGCAGGCGGAGCAATCGCTCGATGGGGCGCAGCGGGCGCAACGCCTCGCTGCCTAACGAGTCGCCGATCGACCGCGCCGCCCCCTCGACGAGGGCGACGACGAGCAGCGAGATCGCCACCCCGGCGAGGGCACGGGCACCATGCGACCCGAAATCGTCGATCACCAGCCAGACCGCGGCGCCGGCGAGAAGCAGCGACACGAGCCGCGACAGCGAGAGCGATCGATGGGCGCGATCGCGCTCGACCCGCGCGGCGGGAGGCTCCTCTCCCTCGGCGGGCGTCTCGTTGATGAGCGCGGCGTCCGCCGCGGCGAGGAGCGCCGCCGCGCAGGTCGCCGCCGAGAGGAGCAGCAGTCCGCCGATCATGCCCGCCACAGCTCCTCGAAGCTCGAGAGAAGCTCCTCCTGCCGTCGCCACATCGCCGACATCTCGCGACCTTCTCCTTCCGGATGCTCGTGGCCGAGGACGTGGAGGGTCGCGTGGACGACGAGGCGGGCGATCTCCTCGCGGAGCCCGACCCCGTGCTCGACGGCGTTGCGCGCGGCGACATCGGGGCAGATGTAGACGTCCCCGCCTAACGGCGCGCCGGCGGCGGGAGCGAGCGGAAAGGAGATCACGTCGGTCGGCCCCTTGTGGCCAAGGTGCTCGCGGTTGACCGTGGCGATCGTGCTCGGCCGTACGAAGGCGAAGGAGATGGACGCGTCGCGCACCCCCTCCGCCTCGAGCACGGCGCGGGCGAGGTCGGCGACGCGCTGCTTCGCGAGCGGGACGCGCACGCCATCGGCCGCGACCTCAACGTCGAGGCTCAAAGGCCGTGAACTCCGCGGTGATTCCCCCGCTCGACGTCGGGTAGTCGGTGCGATGATGGTGCTGGCCGATCATCGCGCGGGCGAACTGGTCCTTGATGATCTCGAGCTGCTTGAGCGTGAGCGGCGTGTTGCGGAGCTGCCCCGCATCGATCCGCTGCCTGACGATGTGGTCGATCACGGCGCGGATCTTCTCGGGGGTTGCCTCGTTGAGCACGCGCGTCGACGCTTCGACGCCGTCAGCGAGCATCACGATCGCCGTCTCCGCGCTCTGCGGGATCGGGCCCGGATACGCGAACTCGGCGGGGTTGATCCCGGTGGCGTCACGCTCCTTCGCCTTCTCGAGGAAGTACGCGATCGAGCCGGTACCGTGGTGCTCGGAGATGAATGCGCGCACGGCCTGCGGAAGCTTCTCCTTGTCGGCGAGCTCGAGGCCGGCGTCGACATGGCTGCGGATGATCCCCGCGCTGGTCTGCGGCTTGAGCTTCTCGTGCGGATTCTTCCCCTGCTGGTTCTCGATGAAGTACTGCGGCTTCTTCAGCTTCCCGATGTCGTGGTAGTAGGCGCCGACGCGGGCGAGGAGGCCGTTCGCACCCACCGCGTTCGCCGCCGCCTCGGCGAGGTCAGCGATGCGCATCGTGTGCGAGTACGTCCCCGGCGCCTCGACGCTCAACCGGCGCATGAGCGGGCGGTTGAGGTCCGACCACTCGAGCAGGCGCAGATAGGTATCGATTCCGGTGAAGGTCTCGGCCAGGGGGAGGAGCGCCATCGCCAGCGGCACGCAGATCACCGCGATGAAGGCGCCGAGCCCCGCGCTGCGCAGGATCTCCATGCCGGTCCAGTCGAGCAGCAACCCGAGCGTCACAGCGACGGTCAGGTAGGCGAGCGAGATCGTCACGATCGGAATCAGCGCTTCGTTCCGCCGGCGCAGCGCGCGCACGCTGAACGCCGCGGCCGCGCCGGCGACCACCGCGACGAAGAGCGCGTTGGTCCCGCGAAAGGGCGCCTGTGTCCCGATCAGTACCGCGAGCACCGTCGAGGCGATCATCGCGATGCGCGAGTCGAAGATCACGCTGAGGAGCACCGAGGCGAGCGCGATCGGGACGAGCTCGGCGCGCCCCCAGATCCGGCCGTCGACGGCGGACGCGGAGAGCACGACGAGGAAGACGACCGCGATCAGTGTCAGCGCGCGGTAGCTGCCATAGAGCTGCGGGCGATAGAGCAACAGCGTCAGGCCGACGACCGCGAGCAGCAGGAAGTTGTAGAGCAGCGCGCCGGTGACGCGGGCGACCGCGTTCTCGCCGCCGTGGCGCTCCTGCATCGCCTCCTGCAATCCTTCCAGCTTTGCCGCCTCGGCCCGTCCCACGACCTCGTGCGCGCCGACGATCTTCTCCCCTTCACGCACCGTGTACTGGTCGACGGGCACGGATGCGCGCAGGGCGCTGCGCGCCTTCTCCGAGGCGGCGCGATCGAGGGCGAGCGTCGGATGAAAGAGACTGCCGATCAGCTTCGTGTAGACGGCGTCACCGACGGGCGAGGCGGGATCGGGATGGAGCAGGCGCGCACGCGAGACGAAGATCGAGAAGGTGCCCACGCTGTCCGACGACGCGCGCAGCTCCTCGCTGCCCCGTCGGATGATGACGTCGCCGCGCACGGTGTCGAGTGTGCCGCTCGGTGCGATTCCCGCGGCGAGCCAGCGCGCGAAGGCGCGACTGAGCGCGCTCGCCATCGCCCCGCGCCGGCGCGGCTGGGCGATGTACGCCGCCTCGTTCGGGGTGAGCGTCACTCCCTGCGACGCCGCGGCCCGCTGGACCGCCGCGATCACCTGCGGCGTGACCGCCGCGCCCGCGGGGGCCGCCAGCGCGACAGCGGTATCGAGCGCGGCGAGCTGCCGCGTCGCCGAGTCGAGCGCCGGCCTGACGTAAACGAGGACCGGCTCGGCCGTGCGCACGATCTCATCGCGCTCCCGGCGCAGCGTGGCTGGATCCTTCTTCACCGCGAAGGCGAAGGGGGCAATCACGTTCTCGGATGCGACGGATCCCACCTGGTACTGCGGGACGTCCGACGCCGGTGAGGAAGGAAAGAGCAGGTGCGTGATGATCGCCAGCGCGACAGCGAGCGCGATCCGTGCGCCATGGTACCGAACGCGCGACGCGCTATCGGTGCCTTGCGGCGCTCCAGCCAGCCCTTCGATCTGTCGCCAGAGATGCATCGGCGGTCAGGAATCCTCGGCGTACGCCTTGATGATCTCGCGCACGAGGCGGTGGCGTACGACGTCCGCTTCGGTGAAGTAGTGGAAGGCGATCCCTTCGATGCCGGGAAGGAGGCGCTCGACCTGCATCAGGCCGCTCTCCTCGCGCTTCGGAAGGTCGATCTGCGTCTTGTCGCCGGTGATGACGATCTTCGAGTTCACGCCGAGTCGCGTGAGGAACATCTTCATCTGGAGATTCGTCGCGTTCTGCGCTTCGTCAAGGATCACGAAGGCATCGCCGAGCGTGCGGCCGCGCATGAAGGCGAGCGGCGCGATCTCGATCACGCGGGTCTCGAGCGCGCGCTGGACGCGCTCGGCGGGCATCATGTCGTCGAGGGCGTCGTAGAGCGGGCGCAGGTACGGATCGACCTTCGCCTGCATGTCGCCGGGGAGGAAACCGAGGCTCTCCCCCGCCTCGACGGCGGGGCGTGCGAGGACGATGCGCCGCACGCGCTTGCGCGCGAGGGCGTCGACCGCGGCGGCGACGGCGAGGTAGGTCTTGCCCGTTCCGGCGGGACCGATGCCGACCACGATGTCGTGATCGGCGATCTTCTGCATGTATTCCGCCTGCCCCGCGGTCTTCGCCTGGATGATGCGGCGGACACCGGGGAGCGCGATGCGTGTGTTGTCGCCACCACCGATCCCGTCGCCGGGGGTTTCGTCCCCCATGCGCATCACGTCGTCGGGATCGAGCTCCCCCCGCTGGCGCGCGGTGTCGATCATCCGCTGGGCGATCGGCACCGCCTTGCCGACGGCGTCGGGTGGTCCCTGCAGCGTCAGCGTGTCACCGCGCAGCGAGACCTTCACGTTCGCGACCCGGGAGAGCTCGACGAGATTCGAGTCGTTGACGCCGGCGAGGATCAGCATGTCGGCGCCCTCGGCGGGGAGCCGCTTCGTTTCAGTACCGTCGCTCATGCAACGGTCTCGACAACCTTCACGTGGAGCTCCTGGAGATCTTTGGGCGGGACCGGAGCGGGCGCGCCCTCGAACAGGGCGCGGGCGGCGGTCGTCTTCGGAAATGCGATGACGTCGCGCAGTGATGGCGCGTCGGCGAGCAGCATCGCGATCCGGTCGAACCCGAACGCGATACCGCCGTGCGGGGGCGCGCCCGATCGCAGCCCGTCGAGGAGGAACCCGAAACGGGCGCGCGCGGTCTCGTCGTCGATACCGAGGAGCTTGAAGATCCTCGATTGAGTCTCGGGATCGCTGATGCGGATGCTCCCCCCGCCGAGCTCCGTCCCGTTCAGCACGACGTCGTAAGCCCGCGCGCGGGCGCGCTGCGGCTCGCGGGCGAGCAGCGGGATGTCCGCCGGGAGCGGCGATGTGAACGGGTGGTGCACCGCGCCTAACGCTCCGCTTTCCGGGTCGTGCTCGAACATCGGGAAGTCGGTCACCCAGAGAAACTTCCGCTCCCCGGAGGGGATGAGGTCGAGGACGCGCGCGACTTCCTGGCGAACGCGATCGAGCGCGGGGCTGGTGACCCGGTCCGGGCCCGCCGCGAAGAGACCGAGGTCGCCGTCACCGATGCCGAGCGTCGTCGCACCGGCCGCCCCGAGGAGCTTGGCAGCGGGACTTCCCTCCACCGTGTCGGCCGTGCGCTTCACGCGAACGAGGCCACCGGCGCCAGCGGACTTCGCGACCGACTCGATCTCGTCGACCTGCTTGCGCGACAGCTTCGCGCCCCCCGGAACGACGATCCCGCGAACGCGCCCGCCGGCGGCCAGCGCCTTCGTCGTGATCCCGAAGTCGAGCCCGCGGAACGCGTCGCTCGCATCGATGATCTCGAGTCCGAAGCGGAGGTCGGGGCGGTCGATGCCGAACCGCTCCATCGCCTCGGCGTAGGTCATCCGCGGAAAGGTGGCGGGGATCTCGTAGCCCGCTTCGGACCAGAGCGCGCCGAGCAGCTGCTCGGCGAGCGCCATGATGTCCTCCTGGCCGACGAACGAGGCTTCGATGTCGATCTGGGTGAACTCGGGCTGACGGTCGGCGCGAAGGTCCTCGTCGCGGAAGCAGCGCGCGATCTGGAAGTAGCGGTCGAAGCCGGCGACCATCAGCAGCTGCTTGTAGAGCTGGGGCGATTGCGGCAGCGCGTAGAACTCGCCGGCGTGTACCCGGCTCGGCACCAGGTAGTCGCGCGCCCCCTCGGGAGTCGGCTTTGTGAGGATCGGCGTCTCGATCTCGAGGAACCCCTGCTCGCTGAGGAAACGCCGCGTGCGCTGCATCAGCCGATGGCGCAGCACGATGTTCTTCTGAAGCTCGGGACGGCGCAGGTCGAGGTGGCGATAGCGGAGACGGAGCTCCTCGGCGGCGAGGTTTTCCCCCTTCCCGCGAGCGACGGGGATCGCCGGCGGGGTGGCCGGGCCGACGATCTCGAGCGCCCGTCCGCGCACCTCGACCTCGCCGGTCGCCATGTCGGCGTTCCGCATCTCGACCGGGCGCGCGACGACCTCGCCCTCGACGAGGACGACGGTCTCGTTGCCTAACGATGCGGCGCGGGCGATCACCTCGGCCGGCGCATGCGCCGGATCGAAGGAGACCTGGACCAACCCGTCGCGGTCGCGGAGGTCGACGAAGACGAGGCCGCCGAGGTTCCGGGCACGATGCACCCAGCCGCCGAGGCGGACCTGGGAGCCGGCATGAGTTGAGCGGAGCTGCCCGCACAGGGTGGTGCGGAGCGAAGTCGCAAGGGGTTCCGGGCGTGTCACCAGAATTTCACGAAGAGTGGGTGCAGCCGCGCCGATCGCGGCCGCGCGCACAGGCTGGCGGCAACGCAGCTTCGATGCGAGGGTTGCCGACGACGAAGTCGCGGCGGTTCCACCGTTGAGGGCGACCTCTCACCGGCAGGTCATTGGGTGGCACCGAGGTGACTGAAGCGCATGGGATTCCAAAACTTAACGCGCGCCGCACCGCGTCGGAAGCACCGCCGGCCCTCGCACTTGCCGCGCGCCCGGGCACGCCATAAGGTCCACGCGATGCGCCGCCCTCTCCTGATGATCGCCACTCTTGCCGTTGGCCTCGCCGCGCCGGCGGGAGCGCAGCGCGTTCCCGGACGCGATCTCCTCGACTATCCGATCGGTGCCCTTGCCGAGCCCCCCGTGATGGCGAGCGCGGACGTCGCGCTCTGGAACCCGGCCAACATCATCCCGACGCCGGGGAATCGCGGCCGCGTCGGCTTCGCCACGGTACAGACCCCGACCGACCTCGGCGTCTCGGTGGTCGGTGCTTCGCTCGCCGCGGCGCTCCCGCGCAACCTCGCCGCGGCCGTGTCCGCGGTCCGCGGGTCGGTCTCGGGGATCCCGCGGACCACTTCC
>DASSZC010000191.1:0-2721 GCA_035702925.1 Gemmatimonadaceae bacterium
GCCCAGGACGGCGACATCGTCGCCGCGCGGTTAGGCGACGAGGCGACGGTGAAGACGCTCACGCATCGCGGCGCGACGATCGTCCTCGAGCCAGCCAACCCCGCCGACCGCGCGATCAGCGTCGGCCCGGGGGATGACTTCTCGGTGCTCGGCGTGGTCTGCGGCGTGTTCCGCCCGTTCTGCGAGGAAGCCGACGCGATGCCGGAGTCGTCGGCGGCCGATTGAGATCGAGCCATTAGCCCTTAGCTGTTAGCTGTCAGCGACTGCGGTTACCGCGGTTGCTGACAGCTTATGGCTAATAGCTAATGGCTGCAGTTCCCGCCTAACGCGTCCCGGCCGTCAGCGGCGCCTGCTCCATGGGGGGCTTCGCCCCCTCGGCTTCGCGCCGTTCGCGCTCCTTGCGGGCGCGGATCGCCTTGACGGCGGCGCGGAACTGTTCCTCGTTCAGGCGGCGGTGCGACTGCTCGTACATCTCCTGCGCGATCATCGTGCGCTCGCGGTCGCGGGAGATGTCGCCCTGGTACTTCGCCAGCGGGAGCTGGTAGAGGAGGGCGCTCGGGAGGGAGAACTTGCCGAGGTGGATCTTGTTCCGGTCGATCCCGTACTCCTGGCCGCCGCGGTTGAAGATCCACGATGGGCGCTCGCCCGGGCCGACCTGGCCGCGCTCGGCGAGGTTGAGCGAGTCCTGGTACTTGCCGAGGAGGGAGGCGAAGACGCTGTCGCGCCGCTCGTCGTCGGTCTTCGGGGCGCCGATGAGCGGACCGGGCTCCGGCCAGAGCCGGCCGTCGCCATAGGACGGCTGGACGCCGCGCAGCGCACCGCCGCCACCGACCAGCGGGCCGCTGCCGCCGGGCTCCCCGGGGGTGACCGCGACCTTCGGCGCCGGCGGCAGGACGTTAGGCACCGTGACCGGCGCCCGCAGCATCGGCGCCACCGGAAGGTTCGGCGCCGCCTTCCGGCCGTCGCCCCCGTCGATCTGTGCGCGGGCCACTGAGGAATCGCGGCGCGGGGTGAGCGGGATGTAGAAGACCTTCTCCGGCGACTGCGAGGCGACGCGCGGCTCGTCGCGGAAGATCGACATGATGGTGCTCGGCACCATCACGATGCGCACGAGCAGGGCGACGCCGGCGACGTGCAGCGCGAGCGAGGTCGCGAGCGAGCGGTAGTCGCGGCGCCGCGCCGGCATCATGCGCGCGGACCCTCCATGCGCGCGAGCAGGCGCCCGGCCCGCGAGGCCGCCTCACGGAGGCGCTCCGGCGGCTTGATGAACGAGACGCGGAAGAACCCTTCGCCGCCGCTGCCTAACGCGGAGCCGGGAAGGACGACGACACCTTCCTCGTCGAGGAGGCGGTCGGCGAAGTCCCGGCTGGCGATCCCCGTCGGGAGCGGGCACCAGAGGTACATCGCGGCGCGCGGGGTGGCGCAGGGGAAGCCGGCGGCACGGAACGCCTCGGTGGCCGCGTCCCGGCGCTCGCGGAAGATCGCGACGTTTCCCGGGACCCAGTCCGCCCAGCTCTCCAGCGCTGCCACGCCCGCCGCCTGCACCGCCATGAATGCTCCAGTGTCCACGAACGTCTTGACCTTCGCCAGCGCCGCCGCGATCGGTGGGCGCGCCACCGCCCACCCGCAGCGCCATCCCGTCATGTTGTACGTCTTCGACAGCGAATGGAACTCGATCGCCACATCGTCGGCGCCGGCGATCTCGAAGATGCTCGGCGGCACGTAGCCGTCGTAGGCAAGCTCCGAATAGGCATTGTCGTACACCAGCAGGATATCGAGTTCCCTGCACCGCTCGACGACGCGCTCGAGGTAGTACCGGGGCGCGACCGCCGCCGTCGGGTTGTTCGGATAGTTGAGATACAGGATCCGAGCCCGCTTCAACACCTCGGGCGGGATCTCCTCGAGCTCGACCAGGAATTCGTGCTCGGGGCGCAGGGGCACGGTGTACGCCGTCCCTTCACCGAGCAGCGTCCCGCCAAGGTATGCCAGATATCCCGGTTCGGGAATGATCGTTACATCACCCGCCCCGACGTAGGCCATCGCCAGGTGAGCGATCCCCTCCTTCGAGCCGATGAGGGGGACGACCTCCGTGAACGGGTCGAAACGGACGCCGAACCGCTTCTCCATCCATTTCGAGATCGCTTCGCGGTACGCGGGAAGGCCCAGCCCGAAGCCGTAGCGGCTCATCGCCGGGTCGTCGGCCGCGCGCTTCAGCGCCGCGATGGCGGCAGGGGGCGCGGGGAGATCGGCATCCCCGGCGCCGAGGTCGATGACGTCGACCCCCCGCGCGAGCAGCTCGCGCTTCCGCGCCGGGACGTGAGCGCCCGGGTAGGCAGGGAGGGTCGCGAACCGGGGCGCGAGCCGCGGCATCAGCGGTCCGCCTTCACACCATTGCTGACGCGGCTGATCCCCGGGATCTCGATCTCGACGATGTCCCCCGGGGCGAGGGGTGCGACACCCGCCGGCGTCCCCGTCGCGACGAGGTCCCCCGGGTCGAGGGTCATCATGTGCGAGATGTACGAGAGGAGCGTGGGGATCGAGAACACCATGTCCGATGCATTTCCGCGCTGCTTCTCGACGCCGTTGACGCGAGTGATCACCGTTAGGCGCTGGAGCTCGGTCGGCGGGTCGCCGGGGACTCCCATCGGGCAGAAGCTGTCGAACCCCTTCGCCCGCGTCCACTGGCCATCGGTCTTCTGCAGGTCGCGGGCGGTGACGTCG
>DASSZC010000096.1:0-2402 GCA_035702925.1 Gemmatimonadaceae bacterium
AACGGGGGACCCGATACGCGTCCTCCTCGCTGACGACCACAAGCTGCTCCGGCAGGGGGTGAAGGCGCTGCTTCGAAACGCGCCGGACATCGTCATCGTCGGCGAGGCATCGTCGGGGGACGAGGCCGTCGCGCTCGCACAGCGCCAGCACCCGAACGTCGTGGTGATGGACCTCGACATGGCGGGCGGGGACGGCGCGACGGCGACGCGGACGCTCGCCCGCGACGCGCCGTCGATCCGCGTGCTGATCCTGACGATGCACAACGAGGAGGAGCGGCTGCTCCCCCTCCTCTCCGATGGCGCGCGTGGCTACCTGGCGAAGAACACCGCGGACACCGAGCTCGTGGACGCGATCCGCGTCGTCGCCTCGGGCGACATCTACGTGCGGCCGTCGGTGGCGCGACTGCTCGCCGCCCAGGTTGCGCAGAAGAACGAGAAGCACGCCGAGAGCGCCGCCGACCGCTTCGCCAGCCTCAGTGAGCGCGAGCGGACGGTGCTTCGCCTCGTCGCCGAGGGGTACAACGGTCCGGAGATCGGCGAGCAGCTGCACATCACGGCGAAGACCGTCGACACCTACAAGCAGCGCATCGAGGAGAAGATCGGTCTGTCGCATCGCACGGCGTACGTAAGGTTCGCGATCGACGCGGGGCTGCTGCTGCGGTGAACTGCAGCTGTTAGCTATTAGCCATTAGCTGTCAGCGTAAGACGGAACGACAAACGGCGTTGCAGGTGCGCACCTGCAACGCCGTTTGTCGTACCGCCTCAATCTAATGGCTAATGGCTAATGGCTAACAGCTAGCTTTACCGGACCGTCAGCCGGTCCTCGACGTTGGTCACGCCGGGGGCGGCCCAGGCGGCGCGCTCGGCGTCGGCGCGCTCGGCCCATGAATGGACGTTGCCGCGCAGGGTGACGCGACCGCCTTCCGACTCGACTTCGATCTTCGCCGCTTCGGTGTCGGCGGAACGACGCAGCGCTTCCTTGATGCGCGCCGAGACGTCGTATGCGGAAACGTGCGGAGTGATGCGAATCTGGTTGCTGACTCCCTTCACTCCCGTCAGATAGCGGACCGCGCGCTCCGCGGCCTGCCGCTCGAAGTTCCAGTCGACCTCGCCCTCGAGGGTGATCCACCCCTTGTCGACGCGCACCTTGAGCTTCGCGTCCGGGACTTCGACATCCCACTTCAACGCGTTCACCGCGCGATGCGCGATGTCGGTGTCGGAGAGATCGATCGTGCCGGGAAGCTTCACGTGCAGCTCTTCGGCGACGGCGCGAACGCCGCTCACCCGCTCCGCCGCATGCTCGGCGGCGAGGCGCTGCGCATAGCTCTTCACGAAGCCGCTCAGCGTCACGACGCCGTCCTTCGCCGAGATCCCGATCTCGGCATCGCTGATCCGTGGATCCCAGCTCAGCTCGTCTTCCACGTCGCGCCTGAGTTGTTGGTCGGTCTTCATATCGCCTCTTGGCGTAGCCAGAACCTGTTGCTGCCGCGTCGCGCCACATGGGTTGCCGCCGTCGCGACGCCGACGGTACGGCATCCATCCGGATGATAGAGCGCTCCCTCGCCGAGTCAGTCAGGCGACAAGCGACAGTTCGGAGCGCGCGACGGAACGTCCGATGCGTCCGGCGTGTTGCACCTGGTAGTGGTCATCATCCGAGCGAGTGAGCGGGAATGGAGAGAGGAAGATATCGGCGGCTGCGCATCGCGGGCGCGGCCACGGCCATGAGCATCGCCGGCGCCAGCATGCTGGCGAGCTGCGGCTTCGCGCGTCCATCGCAGTCGCGCGTCGGCATCGCGCCGCTCTCGCTCGCCGCCGACACGGTGAGCTTCGCGAGCGGCTCTGGGAGCACGATCCACGCGTGGTTTGCGCGCGGGGACTCAGGCGCGGGCGCGGTGCTGCTCCTCCACGGCGTCGGCGACGACCGCCGCGCGATGATCGAGCGCGCCCGCTTCCTCCACATCGCCGGCTACTCGGTGTTGCTCCCCGATTTCCAGGGACATGGTGAGAGCGCCGGTGCGCACATCACCTTCGGCGCCCTCGAAAGCCTCGATGCCGCGGCCGCCCTCGACTACCTCCACAGGCGTGTTCCCGGCGAGCGGGCCGGGGTGATCGGTGTGTCGATGGGTGGCGCGGCGGCGCTCGTCGGCCCCTCCGGGCCGCTCACCGTCGACGCGCTGGTGCTCGAGTCGGTGTATCCGACGATCACCGACGCGGTGCGCGACCGCCTCCGTGCGTGGCTCGGTCCGATCGGGCCGGCGTTCACCTCGCCGCTCATCTCCTTCGTCGGGCGCGAGATCGGCGTCTCGCCGGCGGCGTTGCGCCCGCTCGACCGGATCGGGACGGTGACCTCGCCGATACTGATCGCGGCGGGGACGAAGGATCGTTACACCCCGCTCACCGAG
>DASSZC010000029.1:0-6694 GCA_035702925.1 Gemmatimonadaceae bacterium
CCACCGCGCGGGGCGCGGGTCGGCGCCGGTGAGCGCGCGGTTCGCCGGCGGCGGACTGGCCGGACTGAACACGACGTCGGGAGCGATGCCGGTCACGGTGCGCCAGGCGCTCGCCTGCCCGTCGGTGAACGCGGCGACGACGGGCGTCGCTCCGGGAACGCCGCGAGCGCGCGCGGCTGCCGCGCGCAGTGCGCCCTCGATGTTCCCCCCTCCCGGCAGCGGGGCGATCGTGTCGACGATCGCGCGAAGGGCCGATGCGTCGCCGCCGGTGACGCGGCCATCGGCGGTGACGAGCCAGAGGCGATCGCTCGGGGCCGATGCGGCGAGCAGCGCACGAGCGGCGGCCTTTTCGTCGTCGAGCACGCGGTGACCGCCCTCGACGGCGCTGGTGCTCAGCGAGTTGTCGAGCAGCAGTGCCACCGCGGCCGGCCCATGCCCCGTTCCGATTCGCGCCAGCGGCCGCGCCGCCGCGAGCGCGAGGAGGAGCACGAGGAGCACGCGGAGCAGCGCGAGCAGTGTGTTGCGCGCGCGAAGCGACCGCTCGTGGTCGTGCGTAGCCCGCGCGAGATAGCGCACCGCCGGAAACTCGATGACGCGTCCCTGCGGGCGGCGGCGAAGGTGCAGCAGCAGCGGGATGAGCGCGGCGGCGGAGAGGGCGAGCCAGAGCGGCGAGAGGAAGATCATCGGCGCATCGTCAGGCAGCGCCCTGTCGCGCGGCGAAGGCGGCGCGAAGGGGAATCCCGAAGGGCTCGTGTGTCATCACCGTCGCGTATCCGGCGCCGGCGCTCGCCAGCTCGCTTCGCCACTCCGCGATCGCCGCCTCGACGGTCGCCGCGTAGGCGTCGCGTACCTCCGCGGGTGCGGCCTCGATTTCGAGTCCGGTCTCCGGATCGCGGAAGCGCGCATCGGGTCCAGCCTCGAGGGTGCGCTCCGCGGGATCCATCACGTGCAGCACGACGACCTGGTGCCCGCCGGCGCGAAGGGCGCGCGCGGCGCGCACCGTCTCGTCCACGTCCATCAATAGATCGGAGACGAGGACGATCATCCCGCGGCGTCCGACGACGTGCGCCGCGCGGGCGAGCGCGGTCGCGCCAGCCGACGCGCCACCACCCTCGTGCTCGGCGAGCCCGGCGAGGATGCGGCGCCAGTGTCCCTCGCGCGCGCGCGGCGGGATCGCGGTGCGGATCACCTCATCGAAGCGGAGTAGTCCGACCGCGTCGCGCTGGCGGATGAACAGCAGCGCGATCGCCGCCGTCAGGCGCTCGGCGTACGCCGCCTTGTCGAGGCGCGCCTCGCTTCCCCGCCAGCGCATCGAGCGGCTGACGTCGAGGGCGATCGTAGCGCGAAGGTTCGTCTCTTCCTCGAACCGCTTGACGACGAGGCGGTCGGAGCGCGCCGCGACCTTCCAGTCGAGGTAGCGCAGCTCGTCGCCAGGGAGATAGGCGCGATGCTCGGCGAATTCCGCGGCCCCTCCCTTCCGCGGCGACCGATGCAGCCCGCTCATGAACCCGTCGACGATCCATCGCGCGGTCAGCTCGATGTGGCCGAGCGACGCGATGAGCGCGGGGTCGAGCAGGTCGGGACGTGCCATCGTGCAAAAGTATCCTGCGTCACCGGAACGCGGGATTTGTCCTGTGTCAGCTGTCACCAGCGGGGGACGAAGGACGGCGCGGGAGCGGGAATTGGAATGATAAGAGGTTTACGGACAACGACTTATGATCGTCTGATGGAGGGCACGGGCTCTGCCCCTGTTGACGCCGAGCACCCTTCCAAGGTGATACCGATGCGTACCCGCACTATCGCAACTCTCTTCGCGCTGTTGAGCGTCGTCGCCGGCTGTGCGACCACGGTCCAGCAGTCGGAATCGGCGTCGATTCCGCCGAGCCAGTCATCGCGCAACCTCGAGCCGCGGATCCAGCTCTGGACGACGGGTGGTGACGTCGTCAGGCGCGGTGACGACATCGGTGTCCGCTTCCGGACATCCGACAACGGCTACGTCGTCGTCGGTCGAATCGACACCGACGGGCGCATCGACGTCCTCTACCCGCGGCGCCCGAGCGACATCGAGCACGTGTGGGGGGGCGAGACGCAGGAAGTGCGGCGCTACGGCGATCGCGCGTTCACCGTCGACGACCGGCCGGGGATCGGCTACGTCTTCGCGATCGTGAGTTCGTATCCGCTGCACCTCTCGTACTTCTCGCGGGCGGGCGACTGGGATTACCACGGACTGCCCGATGTCGAGGGCGACCCATTCGTCGCGATGCATCGCTTCGCCGAGCAGGTGGTGGTCGCCGGAGACGACGACTACTCGATGGATTACGTCGAGTACCACGTCGGCGGCCGTTATGACTACCCGCGTTTCGTCTGCTACGACTGCCACCACGGCCGTCCCGCCTGGGACGTGTACTCGCACCCGTGCGTGCGCTATCACGTCGTGATCTACGATGATCCCGAGTACTACCCATACCGTCATGGTGGGGGGCGGCGGGTGGTGTACTCGCGTCCGCGCTACGAGTTCAAGAACGTCAGCAACGAGCACCCGGCGGGGAAGATCGAGTACGGTCGCCGCGGCAGCGACGACACTGTCGATCGCCGCCGGCCAGGCACCCCGCGTGAGGACCCTAACGTTCCGGCGGAGGACCGCCGCGGTCGGGGCAACGACGGCGCGACGCGCCCTGGGGACGAGGTCGGATCGGGGAGGAGAGATCCGCGGGAAGACCGGAGAGGGGGGAGGGACGATGGAGGGACGGGAATCGACCGGCATCGGGAGCGGCCGGTGCGGGACAGTGTCGGGAACGGCGGGAATGGGAATGACAATGGGAATGGGAATGGAAACGGCGGTGGGAATGGTGGGGGGAATGGGAATGGAAACGGCAATGGGAATGGAAACGCCAATGGGCACAGGCGGCCCCCGGTAACCGGGAACGGCGGGGGGAACGGGAACGGCGGTGGAAATGGGAATGGGGGGAGCAACAACGGCAACGGCAACGGCGGGAGCGACAACGGCTATGGGACCGGGAACAACGGCCGGCCGCGGCCGGAGCCGCGCTCGGAGCCGCGCTCGGAGCCGCGCTCGGAGCCGCGTTCGGAGCCGCGTTCGGAGCCGCGTTCGGAGCCGAGGAGCGAACCCAGGTCCGAACCGCGCCCGGAGCCGCGCAGTGAGCCGAGGGTCGAACCACGCTCCGAACCACGCTCTGAACCACGCTCTGAACCGCGCTCTGAACCGCGCTCGGAGCCGCGGAGTCAGCCGAGGGCCGAGCCTCGGAGCGAGCCGGCGAAGTCGCCGCCACCGGCGAGCACGCCGGTAGAGCGCAAACGACGGCCGTAAGCGGCAGGTAGAAACGAAACGGCGCCCGCTCCACCACGGAGCGGGCGCCGCTTCGTTAGATTTGATGGCTATCGCTCGATCGGACCCACCAGCGCAGGACCCGCGTGAAGCTCGACCATATTCGCAACTTCTGCATCGTCGCCCACATCGACCATGGCAAGTCGACGCTGGCTGATCGCCTCATCGAGGCGACCGGGATGCTGCAGAAGCGTGAGATGCAGGCCCAGGTGCTCGACACGCTCGATCTCGAGCGTGAGCGCGGCATCACCATCAAGCTCAATGCCGTCCGCATGTCGTACACCGCGGCCGATGGCAGCAACTACGAGCTGAATCTCATCGACACCCCGGGACACGTCGACTTCACCTACGAAGTCTCGCGTTCCCTCGCCGCCTGCGAGGGCGCGATCCTCGTCGTCGACGCGTCGCAGGGGATCCAGGCGCAGACGCTGTCGAATCTCTTCCTCGCGATGGATGCGGGGCTCGAGATCATCCCGGTGCTCAACAAGATCGACCTCCCCGGCGCCGAGCCGGAGCGCCGCCGGCAGGAGGTCGTCGACCTCCTCGGCTGCGCCCCGGAGGACGTGCTCCAGGTGAGCGCGAAGGCGGGGATCGGGATCGCCGAGCTGCTCGAGGAAGTCGTGCGCCGCGTTCCTCCCCCGAAGGGGAACGTCGACGGTCCACTGCGCGCGCTGATCTACGACTCATACTACGACCGGTATCGTGGCGCGATCCCGAGCGTGCGCGTCGTCGACGGCTACATCCGGCCGAAGATGAAGATCACCTTCGGGGCGAGCGACGCGGTCTACGAGGTGGACGAAGTCGGCTACAACCAGCTTCGCCAGGTAAAGACCGACCAGCTCGGGCCCGGCGAAGTCGGCTACGTCGTCGCCAACCTGCGCTCGGTGAGCGAGACGCGCGCCGGCGACACGGTGTTCGACGCGACCAATCGCGCGGCCGAGGCGCTGCCCGGCTACCGCGAAGTGCGCTCGTTCGTCTTCGCCGGGCTCTATCCGACCGACACGACGCAGTACGAGACGCTGCGCGACGCGCTCGAGAAGCTCAAGCTCAACGACGCCTCGCTGCAGTACGAGCCGGAGACGTCGACCGCGTTAGGCTTCGGCTTCCGCTGCGGCTTCCTTGGCCTCCTCCACATGGAGATCGTCCAGGAGCGGCTCGAGCGCGAGTACGAGCTCGACCTCGTCACCACCGTACCGAGCGTCGAGTACAAGGTCTATCGCACCGACGGTGAGCTCGAGCTGATCGAGAACCCGTCGCTGATGCCCGACCCGGGAACGATCGACAAGGTCGAGGAGCCGTACGTCAAGGCGCGCATCATGTCGCCGGCCGAGTACATCGGCCCGATCATGACGTTAGGCACCGAGCGGCGCGGCGTCTACAAGAACATGACGTACCTCGACCAGGAGCGCGTCGAGTTCGACTGGGAGTTCCCACTCGGCGAGATCATCCTCGACTTCTTCGACAAGCTGAAGACGGTCAGCCGCGGCTACGCGAGCCTCGACTACGACATGCTCGGCTACCGCGAGAGCGACCTCGTTCGGCTCGACATGCTGATCAACGGCGATCCCGTGGATGCGTTCAGCGTCATCATCCACAAGGACAAGGCGTACGACTGGGGCCGCAAGATCGCCGACAAGCTGAAGGACTTGATCCCGCGGCAGCTGTTCGAGGTCGCGATCCAGGCGGCGATCGGGACGAAGGTCATCGCCCGCACCTCGGTCAAGGCGCTGCGGAAGGACGTTCTCGCGAAGTGCTACGGCGGCGACATCAGCCGGAAGCGCAAGCTCCTCGAGAAGCAGAAGGAAGGCAAGAAGCGCATGAAGCAGGTCGGCGCGGTCGAGATCCCGCAGGAAGCCTTCCTCGCGGTCCTGCAGGTCGACTGATCGTGGCGAGCCGCCGTCATTCCCGCCGTCGCCTCAGCTATAAGCTGTAAGCAGCAAGCAGCAAGCAGAGGGCGGCGGACAGCGGAAACGCAGTCGCCTACTGCTTGCAGCTTATCGCTTACAGCCACCTATCGCCCCGTGTCCAGCCTCGTCATCCAGACCTCGTTCCTCGGCGATACCGTGCTCACGACGCCGCTGATCGCGCGGCTCGCCGAGCAGGGACCGGTCGACGTGCTGGTGACCCCGGCCTCGTCGCGGCTGCTGGCGAATCATCCGGAGATTCGCGAGACCATCGTCTACGACAAGCGAGGGCGCGACCGGAGCGTGGCCGGGTTCGCGCGGATGGCGAACCGGCTGCGCGGACGCCGCTACGACGCGGCGTACCTCGCGCAGGGGTCGGCGCGGAGCGGTGCGCTCGCGCTGGCGGCGCGGATTCCGCGCCGCGTCGGCTTCGAGAGCTCGTCGGGGCGCGCGTTCTACACGGTGCGCGTGCCGGCGCCGCTGGGGATGCACCACGCCGAGAAGCTGTTCACGTTAGGCAGCGCCGGCGGCGGACGCCCCTGGTCGCGCGAGGACCTGCGTCCACGCCTCTATCCCGGTGCCGAGGAGCAGCGGGTGGTGGACGAGCTGCTCGGCGCGGGAGCGAACAGCGGGCGCCCGCTCGTCGCGCTCGCGCCCGGGAGCGTCTGGGCGACGAAGCGGTGGCCGCACTACCCCGCGCTCGCCCGCGCGCTGGCCGGCAGGGCGCGCATCGTGGTGATCGGTGGGCACGACGACGCGCCTCTCGCCGCCGAAATTCTCGCCGCCGTGGGTGACACGGGTGCCGTCGACGCGACGGGACGGCTTACATTGTTGGCATCGGCCGAGTTGATCGGCCGCGCGAGGGTCATCGTCAGCAACGACTCGGCGCCCCTGCATCTCGCGTCGGCGATGGGAACGCCGACGGTGGCAGTGTTCGGACCGACGGTGCCCGCATTCGGCTTCGGGCCGCTCGCCGAGCGGTCGGCGATCGTCGAAGACGACATGCTCGCATGTCGTCCCTGTGACCGGCACGGGCCGAAGCGCTGTCCGCTCGGTCATTGGAAGTGCATGTTGGACCAGTCGCCGGCACGCGTTGCCGGCATCGTGGACGGATACCTCATCTCGTGAGCCCGCAGATGGCCCATAGCGACCAGCGGTTCATCATCGGCGTCGACCTTGGCGGGACCAACATCGTCGTCGGAGCGATGCCCGACGACGGGACCCGTCATTACGGCCTGCGCTCGCAGCCGACGATGGCCGAGCTCGGGGCCGACGTCGTCGTCGAGCGGATCGCGCAGATGATCCGCGACGTGATGGACGTGACGATGGCCGAGACGGGGGCGACACGGAAGCAGTTCGCCGGCGTCGGCATCGGTGCCCCGGGCCCGCTCGACCGCGAGCGGGGGATCGTCATCGTCGCGCCGAATCTCGGCTGGAAGGACTT
>DASSZC010000349.1:0-4831 GCA_035702925.1 Gemmatimonadaceae bacterium
ATCCTCATCGCGGCGATGACCTTCATCGCGACGAGCATCTGCGGCTCGATGCCGTCGTTCGCGCTGAACATGGTGATGTGCTTCGTGATGGGGCTCGGCGTCGGCGGGATGCTGCCGATCATGTTCACGATCATGGCCGAGACGATTCCGGCGCGGCATCGCGGCTGGCTGCTCGTGCTGATCGGGGGCGACGTTGCTGGCGCGTACATCATCACTAGCTGGCTCGCCGCCGCGCTCGTGCCGACGATGAGCTGGCGAATCCTCTGGTTGATCGGGCTGCCGACGGGTGTGCTGCTCATCCTCCTCAACCGCTGGATCCCCGAATCGCCTCGCTTCCTCCTCGCCCTCGGGCGCGCCGACGAAGCGGCGGCGGTGATGAAGCGTTATGGCGCGGCGATCGTGCGCGAGCCGGAGCCGGCGTTGCGCGCGGAATCGCCAGTCGGCCGCAACATGTCGAGCTTTCTCCGCCGGCCATTTCTCGGAGTCACTGTCGTCGTCGTGCTGCTTGGCCTCGGAATCGGGCTCGTCTCGTTCGGCTTCCAGCTCTGGATTCCCTCGAACCTGCAGAAGCTCGGACTGGCCGAGGGCGAGGCGAATCGCCTGCTGCGCAACTCGGCGCTCATCGGCTTCCCGTTCAACTTCCTCGTCGCCTGGCTCTACGGCTTCTGGAGCAGCAAGCGGACGCTGATCCTCCTCGCCGGGCTGACCGCGCTCTCGCTCTTCGGCTTCGTGCTCGCTGGCGACTCGATCGCGACGAACCGGGACCTGCTCTCCGCGCTCCTCATCATGCCGATCTGGGGAGTGAGCTCGGTCGTGGCGGTGCTCTCCGCGTACAGCGCGGAGGTCTTCCCGACCGCGCTGCGGTCGCGCGGTGCCGGTCTGGCGGCGGGGTTCAGCAAGGCTGGCGGCGTCGTGATCATCGCGCTCGTGGTCGTCGCCGTCGCGCCGCCATCGATCGCCGGCACGGCGCTCATCGGTGCGATCCCGATGGCGCTCGCGGCGGTGGCCGTCGCGCTATTCGGCACCGAGACGCGGAAGCGGCAGCTCGAGGAGATCACCGCCGAGCAGATCAGCGCTCAGACGGCGTAGCCCTTCGCCAGCAGGAACTGGCCGGCCTTGTCATAGTAGCGCTGCTCGGGCAGCTCCCACCCGAGCGTGTCGGCGAGCCGGTCGTAGGTGTTGAAGAGGAACGCGACGTAGAACGCATCGCGAATCGCCTCGCGCGTCACCCCGGCCTCGAGCACCGGGCGGACGTCGGCGGCCCCGATCTCGCCAGGACGGAGAGTGAAGGTCTCGAGCAGGCCGAGCATCGCGCGCAGCGACGCATCGATCGGCGCCGTCCGGTAATCGTCGAGAATCGGCTTCATCGACCCCCTGCCTAACGCTGCCTCCGCGACCGCGGAGTGGGCGCAGCTTCAGAAGACGCACTGATTGAGTCGCGAGACGAAGGCGGCGAAGATCTCGCGCTCCCCTGGCGTCCAGGGCGACCGCCCGCGCATCACCTGCTGCGTCAGCGCCGTCCATGGTTTGCCGAAGAACTCCTTCCGGTACATCAGCGTGCGGACGACGCCGGGGGCGTGACCCATCATCAGCCGCATGATGCCGAGCATCGCCCGGTCGCGGAGACCATGGCCGGTGTGCACCTTCTGCAGCCTCATGCCTCCTCCAGTGCCTTCAGCCCGGCGAACAGCCGTTTCCGCGACGCGCCCAGCGCCGCGCTGACGATGATCTCGAACATCCGGTCGTCGCCGTAGCGCGCCTGCAGCGCCGCGACGTCCTCGTCGGTGACCGTGTACGCGTGCTCGTGGATATTCGTCACCAGCGGCTGCAGGTCGTCCGGCAACCCGGCGCCGTCGGCGGCGGCGGCGCGCATCGCGGAATCGCTCTCCCCGGGTCCGCTCAGCACGCGATCGAGCGCGGCATCGCGTAGCTCGGCGTGCGGATCGTCGGTGACTATCCTGACCGTGACCATCAGCTCTCCCTCGTCGAAGGTACGGTGTGCGATCGCGCTACAATGCGAATGCGCACCGCGCCCGTCAAGATGATGAGCGCGCGCGCTGACCGGCGTGCGTCCCGCCCAAAGGCGGCTCGGGAGACATCCCGCGCAGCGCCGGGAGGGCGGCGACCAGCTGCTCGCGCGTCATCCCGAGGAGATCGTGCCGCTCGACGAGGGTGTCGAGGTCCACCGGGTAGAGGTTGCCCCGCGCCGGATCGGCGAGGCCGGCGATGTTGCGCGGAGCGATCGCCCGCGCGACCCACTCGGCGAACTCCAGGCGCTGCTCGGCGGTACCGGTCGCCCCGCGCCCCAGCGTGATGTCCCGCAGCCTCGCCAGCGCTTCGCCGAACAGCGGCTCGAGCACCGCGTCGCCGACGCCGAGAAAGCCCCCCCACGCCGCGGACTCGCCGGGCGCGACGCGCTGCCTCACCTCGGTGAACGACACCGTCGCGAAGTAGAGCATCGCGTGCGCCGCGAACAGGTCGAAGCGCGCCATCGCCTCGTACGCACCGGCGACGAGCCGGTCGGCCTGCGTCCCCTCGGCCGCGAGCAGTCCGTCATAACGGTGCAGCGTCCCGATGTCGGGAATGCGCGCGTGGTCGGCCGCGCTCTCGAAGGCGAGCGCGAGCCGCTCCACCGCGCGCAACCCCCAGGCGATCCCCGTCGAGAAGAGCGGGTCGACGAAGGCGAACGCGTGCGGCATCAGCGCCCAGCGCTCACCCGCCGAAATCGCCAACCGATGCTGGACCTCGGGGACGAACGCGATCGGGCGCACCGGCGTCGCATCGGCGAAGGCGGCGGCGATCGTCGGATACCGCCGCAGCATCGCATTCCACAGCGACGCCGCGTCGGCGCGCGCGCCGGGCGGCAGCGTCGCCAGCCCGCGCGGGGTGAGCAGGAATCCCGCGCTCGTGACGCCGTCGTCGAAACGCAGCGAGTACATCCACCCCTCGTCGACGATGTGGTGCACCGCGGCCCAGTCGTCCGGGTACGGACCTTCAGGCATTCCCGCCGCGACCTCGCGCATCATGCGCACCCCCGCGAAGTGCCCGAACACCAGCGCCGAGCGCGTTTCGGTGCGGGCGAGCGCCGAGGGGATGGCGAGCTGGCGAGCGAGAAAACCGTCCGCCCCCGACGCGTCGACGACGAAACGCGCGTGGAGCTCGAACGACGCGCCATCGCGCGTTCCCGATAAACGCATCCCGTCGGCATCCTCGACCGCGCCCGCCAGCGCTGCGCGATCGCGATAATCCACTCCCGCGGCAACAGCCTCCTGCACGAAGTGTTGATCGACGTCCGCGCGCAGCCAGTGCGTGTCGGCGACCGCGTCCTCGGGGCTCGCCGCGACGAGCAGACGCTCGGCGGCGAGTCTCGCGGCGTCGTGGCCCTCACCCGGGTGATGGCGATAGTAGGTAAAGCCGCGCTTCAACCCCCGGCGCAGCTCGGGATGATGCGCGAGCCAGCGCCCGTGCGTGGCGAGCCGATAGCAGTCAGGGAGGCCATAGCGCACGCCGATCCGCTCGAGCGAGAGGTTGGCGAGCGGGGTCGTCGACTCGCCGATCGCGAAGCGAGGGTGCGCCCCGCGCTCGAGGAGCACGACCTCGTAGCCGATCTTCGCCAGCACGCGGGCAAGCAGCGATCCGGCGAAGCCGCTGCCGACGATCGCGACCTCGCACGATTCGGTCACGCCCCTCCGCACATCGCGCACGAGATCCGCGGCTCGGCGCGCCCGGTGGTGTTCAACCGTTGCAGCCGTTCGATGCGCGCGGCGCGGCATCGCTCGCAGGCCGGAAGCTTCTCCGCATCCCAGAGATCGGCGGTGACGACGGTGCCCCGCGCCGTCAGGCAGCGATCGAGCGCATCCTCGAGCTGGTCGAGGGTCGGCGGGGTAAACTCGCCGCTCGCCTGCAGCCGCTCCATCTCGCCATTTCCCCCGCGCACGGGGATGATCGAGACCACTGCCGCCCCCCGCTCCACCGCATGCTCGACGGTGCGCACCGTCCACTCCACCGACTCGGGGGCGGGGACGTGCGGCGCACCGAGGAGGACGAAGACGCGAAGGTCGATCCCGTTGTCGGCGAGGAAGCGCGCCGCCCTGTCGAAGCGCGCGAGGTCGAGCCGCTTGTTGATGCGCGCCGCGGCGAGCGGGTGGATCGTCTCCAGCCCGACGGCGACCTCGAGCCGCCCGTTGATCCGGCGCGCGAAGTCGAGCGTCGCCGCGCCGATCGTGTTCACGTGCGATTCGACCGTTACGCCGGAAAACCCGCGCGAAAGCTCGGCGATCGCGGGGAGGTCGTCCGCGGGGACGGCGCGCCGGTCGAAGAAGTTGCTCGCGTTGTACAGCTTCACCCGCTCGGGCATCGGGGCGTCGAGTCCATCGAGCACCCGCCGCAGCTGCGCCGGCAGCGCACCGTCAGGGGTGGGGCCCTCGATCGTGTAGCGCCAGAGGTCGCAGAAGCTGCAGGTGAACGGACACTCGGCGCCGGCGAGGAAGACGGTGAGCGCGCGTTCGATGGTGCCATCGGGCCTGCGCTCCTCCTCGACCAGCGAGCCATGCGCGGCGAAGGGGTCGACGAACGGTTTCGGTGGACGCAGACTCCGGATCCGCTCGTCGGCGACCGATGCGCTCACGCCTGCGCCGCGTACAACGTCTGGAACTGTCGGCGGTAGAGCGCTTCGTCCTGCGGAAAGAGCCGCTCGACCTCCTTCGACGCGACCGAACCATGCTGGAAGCGGCGCTTGGCAAATACCGGCATCTCGATCCCGAGCACCGCGCGCACCCCGCGCGAGACGATCTCTCCCTTCAGCGCGTACAGCCGCTCGTGCGAGCCCTCG
>DASSZC010000266.1:0-2570 GCA_035702925.1 Gemmatimonadaceae bacterium
GTAGGCGCCCCCGCTCGCGGTGCGCGCGAGGCTTGGCGCGAAGGGGCGCTTCGGACCGAACGCGTAGCTGTAGTCGCTCGGGAACTCGTTGTTGAGCTTCGGCCGCCGGTAGAGGATCGACGCAACGAGCACCGGAACGAAGCAGGCCGCCGCGACGAAGAGGCTGACGCGCTGGTAGCGGCGCGACGCCGCGTGCAGCGCCGCGCCTATCGGTGCCGCCCTGGCGCGCGCCGCCCGGAAGATCAGCGTTCCGACATGCGGGACGACCGCGGCGATCAGTCCGAAGGTTCCCCAGATGTGCGCGAGGTCCCACCCCCGGCTGATCCGCGCGGTGAACACCGCCTCCCAGGTCAGCACCAGCCCCGACACGATCAGCAGGATCGTCGCGAGCATGGCGAAGTATCCGGTGAGCACCACGTGCGACACCCGGATCGACCGGTAGATCTTCCAGTGGCGCGCCTGGTACCAGCCGAACGGGACGACGAACACCAGCCCGGCGATGGTGTGGAATACCACCATCCACTGGCTCGGTACGCTGAATGGCAGTAGATAGAAGCCGAGCCCAGTCAGCGTCTCGAAGACGAGAAGCCCTGTCACGCAGGACAAGAGGCGCTTGCGCCACTCGTCGGCTCTGGATGTCGCTGGTCGGGGGGCGTTCATCTCGGCCCCACGGTCGCGACCGCATCACGAAAAAACAGTAAGGGAAGCACCTACCAACTGTCGGCGAAAATCCTATCTTCGCCTTTTCGGACTCTTCTTCCACCGCCAGCGCCCAGTGATTCCCCCCGGACGGCCGCAGCTTCGGCGCGCGATCATCGCCATCCCCTTCGTCGCCGCGATCCTGCTCGCGATGAGGCTCGATCGCGGCCCGAGCCGCGCGACCGCCGATGCCGCGCACCCCGGCTTCACGCTCCGCGACGAGAGCGCGGCGGCGGGGATTCACTTCGTCCACCATCGGCCGACCTTCGATCCCACAATTGCCGGGATCGAGCCCCACGTCGCCGCCGTTGGCGCCTCGGTATCGGTGACCGACTTCGACGGCGACGGCTGGCCCGACCTCTACTTCACCAACAGCCGGTTCGGCGAGCCTAACGCTCTCTATCGCAACCGCGGCGACGGGACCTTCGAGGACGTCGCCGCGAGCGCCGGTCTCGCCGACCTGAACGAGCCGGGCGCCGGCGTCTCGATGGGCGCGATCTGGGGAGACATCGACAACGATGGCCGCGAGGACGTGCTCGTCTACCGCTACGGAAAGCTCGCGCTCTTCCGCAACACCGATGGCAGGCACTTCGAAGACATCACCGAAGCCGCCGGGCTGAAACGGTGGGTGAACAGCAACGGCGCGATCTGGCTCGACTACGACCGCGACGGGCTGCTCGACCTCTACGTGACGGCGTACTTCCGCGGTGACATCGACCTCTGGCATCTCGCGACGACACGCGTGATGCACAACAGCTTCGAGTTCGCGACCAACGGGGGGAAGAACCTGCTCTTCCACAACCTGGGGCACGGGAAGTTCGAGGAGGTCACCGACCGCTACGGAGTCGGCAGCACGCGCTGGTCGCTCGCCGCCGCGTCGGCGGACTTCAACGACGACGGGTGGCCGGACATCTACCTCGCCAACGACTACGGCCCCGAGGAGCTTTACCTCAACGACCACGGCAAGCGCTTCGTCCTTACCACCGCCGGGCTGGAGAGCGAGTCGAAGAGCGGGATGGCCGTCGCGTTAGGCGACGCCTTCAACCGCGGCCGCCTCGACGCCTTCGTCACGAACATCTCCGAGCGCGGCTACATCTTCCAGAACAACAACCTCCGCCTCAACGCGATGGCCGACGCCGGGCGCTTCCGCAACGTGGCCGAGGGGGCGATCGCCGATGCCGGGTGGGCGTGGGGCGCGCAGTTCGGGGACTTCAACAACGACGGCGCGAACGAGCTGTTCGTCGCCAACGGCTTCATCTCCGCCGACCGGAAGAAGAACTACTGGTACGCGATGTCGAAGATCGCCGGCGCGAACAGCCACCTCTTCGAGGACGCCGCCACCTGGCCCGCCTTCGGGGACGCCAGCCTCTCCGGCTACGAGCGGTCGCGCGTCTACCTGAATCGCGGCGTCGCCGGATGGGTCGATGTCGCGGAAAAGGTCGGCGCGACGGATCTCTACGATGGCCGCGCGGTGGCGCTCGCCGACCTCTCGAATCGCGGCGCGGTGGACGTCATCGTCGCCAACCAGAACCAGCCGGCGCTGCTCTATCGCGACTATCCGGACAGCGCGAACCACTGGATCGAGTTCAAGCTCACCGGCACGCGCAGCAATCGCAGCGCGATCGGCGCCGAGGTGACGCTCGAGGCAGGGGAGATCACCCAGCGACGCGTCGTCGACGGCGGCTCGGGGTTCGCCAGCCAGAACGACCGCCGTCTCCACTTCGGCCTCGGGACTCGCGAATGGGTGGACCGTGTAGTCATTCGCTGGCCGTCAGGCACGCAGCAGGTGCTGCAGCGCCCGATGATCGATCGTCTCGTCACCATCACCGAGCCGGAGCGCTAGGCGATGAGCGACACGACGCATCCCGTCC
>DASSZC010000486.1:0-7068 GCA_035702925.1 Gemmatimonadaceae bacterium
GGCTACCTCGCGATCCCGATCCTGATCTATGCCATAGGCAGCTACGCGTTAGGCGTGCCGAAGGCGGCCTACGTCCAGCTCGCCCTCGGCACGATCTTCTTCCCGCTCTTCCGGCTCTACGGCGCGCACGTCACCGGGATCCCCGCGCCACTCGGGATCGTCGGCCTCGAGACCTTCTTCATCTTCGCGTTAGGCTGGATCGCCGCGAAGAGCCCGGCCGAGTACACCCACCGCGTCCGCGCGGCGCGGGCGATGCTCGCGCGGATCGAGCAGGGCGACATGTCGGTCCGCCTGCCGCAGGGCGATCTCGACGACCTCGGCTTCCTCTCGATCAGCGTGAACAGCATGACGCAGGCGGTCGGCGCGCTCGTCCGCGAGATCCAGGAGACTTCGCGCACCGTCGCCGAGCAGGCAGCGGCGGTCGCCAGTGGCGCGTCGGCGATGCACCGCAGCGCGTCGACCATCGGCGAGGCGAGCGGCGCCCTCGCCGGCGACGCACGCCACCAGCTCGAGGTGATTCGCGAGGTACGCGCCGCCGTCGAGGAGATCGTCAACCAGAACACTACCGTCCGCACCGGCGCCTCCGAGCGTGCGCGGCAGGCGGAGCGCATCCGCGACTCGGCCTCCGAGCACGTGGTCAGCGTCAGGCGTGCCGACGAGCTGCTCGGCGAGCTGGGCACCGACTTCCATCAATCGGCGGCGTCGCTCGAGACCCTCGCCGACGCGCGCGACCGCGTGTCGCAGTTCGTGCAGCTCATCGAGGAGATCGCCAACCAGACCAACCTGCTCGCCCTCAACGCCGCGATCGAGGCCGCGCGCGCCGGCGATCACGGCCGCGGCTTCGCCGTCGTCGCCGACGAGGTGCGCCAGCTCGCCGCTCGCTCGAGCGCGTCGGCGCAGGAAGTCGCCGAGTCGGTGAACGCCGTCAGGCGGGCGGTGGACGAGGTCCGCCAGCGGATGAGTCGCGGCAGCGCCCGCATCGCCGACGTCAGCGACGTCTCGGCGGCGGGGCGCGACGCGCTCGCCGCGATCATGAGCGGCTTCGGGTCGATGACCGACTTCGTCTCGCAGATCGCGCCGCGGGTGGACGAGCAGGGGAAGGCGATCCAGCGCCACCTCGCCGCGGTGCGCGAGATCCAGTCGATCGCCGATGCCGCACTGGAGAAGGCGTCACGCAACGCCGAGGCGACGGTGCAGCAGGCGGGAGCCACCGAAGCGCTGACAGCGACCAGCCACAACCTCACCCAGTCGGCAACGACCCTCGCCTCGCTCGCCGCGCGCTTCCGCGTCGCCGACTAGTGCTTGGTGGTGATCATGATCGCGCCGCCCTCGTTCCCGAAGCCGAAGCGCTGGGTGGCTTCAATCGCGCTCAGGTACTGGATCGAGACGATGCCGATCGCCGGGATGCTGGACAGCGTCTGCAGCGGGCTGTAGCGCATCCCGTCGACGTAGATCATCGGCGTCGGCGGCTCCTGGTTCTGCAGCGACTGCGAGCCGCGCGTGCGAAGGAAGGCCGGACGCAGGCGCTCGACCGCTTCGTAGGCGTTGCTCGCGTTCGACTTCGCGATCTCGTCGGCGGTGATGAGGTTGCGGTCCTGCGGGGTGACGTGGTGCGGCCTGCCGCTACAGGCGCCGAGCGTGAGCAGCGCGGCAGCGGCGATCGCGAGTGTGCGCATGATGGACTCCGGAGGGCGGTCGTCGCGAACATACGAGCGGGACGCGACGTCGGCCAGACGGTGCAACCGCTGTTCAACAGGAGTCACGGAGAGCACGGAGCGATTTGATCACAACCGCGGGCGGTTGCGGCTCGGGACGCCAGCCCGTAACAGCTTGGGGCACGCGGCCGAGATGGTTTCGCCCCGCTCGCCCCAAATCGCTTCAAGACCTGATTGAGCAGAGGCTGTTGCAGTCACCCAACCGCTCCGTGCCCTCCGTGACTCCTGTTAGCGAATCGTCGCCGTTCGCTGTCAGTCGCTGCGGCCCAGGAAGGAGCGGCCGTCGAGACCCGGAGGGGTGGGAATTCCGAGGGCGGCGAGGGCGCTCGGCATGACGTCGACCGTGCGGCGGGGAGTGCGGCCGGGCGGGCGATTGACGATCAGCGGGACGAGCATGTGCTCGCGATGCAGGGCGCCGTGCGAGGAGCGATGCGGGATCGGCTCGTAGCGCGCGCGGAAGTCCCACTCGCGGGTGGCCGAGAGGATGATCTCCCCGGAGCGCGACGCGCCGGCGAGGTGCGCGACCTGCACGACGGAGTCGGGATAGTCGGTCGCGATCGTCGCCTCCCAGGCATCGTCCCCGTTCACGGCGACCAGTTCGCCGCCGATGCCTAACGGGTCGCCGGTGACCGTCCGGTAGCTGTACGTCGTGCCCCCGTCCCGGGTCCGCGCGAGGCTCACCACCGCGCGACCGCGCGCCGCGCTGGCGACCTCGCAGCGCGTCGGGGACTGCGGGAGGAGCGCGATGTCCACCGAGGGCCGCTGCAGGAGCATGTCGGCGAGCATCCCCCACCGCTCGCCGAGCGCCGGCCACCATGGGCGCTGCGGGGCGTCGAGGTCGAGGTAGATGTGCGCCATCGCATTGCCGCTGACCATCACCGCGGCATCCGGGTGCGCCCGATAGATCCACGGATGCGCGACGACGCGGCTCCCCGCTTCCTCGAGCACCGCGGCGAGGTCGTCGTGCCAGGACACGGGCGAGTGGCCGTGATCGCTCACGATCCAGAGGTGCGTCTTGTCCCACCATCCGCCGCGCTCCGCGTCGTCGCGCAGCTCGGCGACAACGTCGTTGACGATGCGCATCGCGTCGGCCACGAGCCCGTGGCTATGTCCTTTGGCGTGCGACGCCTTGTCGATCCCGGTGAGCGCGGCGAAGACGAAGTCGGGGCGCTCCTCCCGCACGCGGCGCGCGACCTCGCGCCCCATGTCGCGGTCGATGTCGAGCCAGCGCGCGGCATCACCGGAGAAGTGCGTGCGCGCGGCGCGAAGCGCGAATCGCGCGCCGGCACCGAGCCGGCTCTTCTTCGCCAGCCCGCGCTGGATGACGCTGAGCGAACCAAGCGCGCGCGGCGCGAGCTCGAAGAGCGTCGGCGCATCGGACGCGAGGTCCCGGTCGACGTGCCGCATCTCGTGCCCGACGTAGCTCCGCGTGTAATGCGGGAACGAGGCCTGGCTTCGCGTGCGGTCGAACCAGCGAAGCGCGGGCAGCCCGACGGGACCCGGATATCGGCCGAGCAGGAACGGCGCGTACGCCGGTCCGGTCACCGAGGGAAAGGTCGACGTTACGGCGTGAGCGGCACCCTCGGTACGGAGCCGAGCGAGCGCGGGAAGGGCGCCGCCATCGATCGCCGCAGCGAGACCGTCCGGACGGGCGCCGTCAGCGACGAGGATGATGACCGGCACGCGAGGAATCTATGCGCCGAGACGCGCTTGGGACACTGCGATGAGAGATGAGAGAGGCTCCGATCGAGAGACGAGAGAAGAGAGACCCCGCCGGGCGGAACGGCACCAGCGGTGTGCCGGTCACCTCGATCGTCTTTTCGTCTCTCGTTTCTCATCTCCCGATCGGAGTCTCTCTCATCTCTCATCGCCGTGTTGACAACAGACCAGGCGCGACGAGAGACTTCGCCATGCCCTCACGAACGAAGACGACCGCGAAGCGCGCCGAGCGGGTCGACGACCCGCCGCGGTCTGAAGTGAAGCCGAACAAGAAGCGCGCGAGCACTCCGCGCACCGCGAGTGGGAAGAAGGCGAACCCCGCGCTCCTCGCCGCCGCGCAGCACGAAGCGCAGCAGGGGATGCGCCAGCGGACCGAGGAAGGACACATCGCCGCCGGGCGCGTTCCCCCCTCGCAGGGAGTCGAGAAGCGCGTGTCCGGTGCATCGGCGCGGGTCATCGACGAGGCGATCCGCGACTATCGTCCACCGATCACCGAGGACGAGAAGCTCCTGAGCGGGCCGTCCACCGGCGACCGCCGCGCGACCGACGACTTCACGCGCACCGATACCTGGCGCGCGATGCGGATCATGAGCGAGGTGATCGAAGGCTTCGATACCCTCGCCGGCGTCGAGAAGGGAGTCTCCGTCTTCGGGTCGGCGCGCACGCACCCCGACGACCCGCAGTACGCGCAGTCGACAGAGGTCTCGCGCCTGCTCGCCGAGGCCGGGTTCTCGATCATCACCGGCGCCGGCCCCGGAATCATGGAGGCGGCGAACAAGGGCGCACGGTTAGGCGGGGGACGCTCGATCGGGTGCAACATCGAGCTTCCCTTCGAGCAGGGCGCGAACCCGTACGTCGATACCCTCGTCAACTTCCGCTATTTCTTCGTGCGGAAGACGATGTTCATCAAGTACTCGGTCGCCTTCATCATATTCCCGGGCGGCTTCGGCACGCTCGACGAGCTGTTCGAGGCGCTGACGCTCATCCAGACGGGAAAGATCTACCAGTTCCCGGTGATCCTCTTCGGCCGCCACTACTGGGCGGGACTCGTGCGCTGGCTGCAGACGCGCGTGCTCGGCGAACGAAAGATCTCCCCGGGAGACCTCGACCTCATGCTGCTCACCGACGACCCCGCCGAGGCGGCGAACGCGGTGATCAGCGCGTACAACGCACAGAACAACACCGCGAAAGCGCGGGCGGAGAAGGCGCATGACTAAGGGCGGCGGCGACAAGGGAAAGAAGAAGGACGAGCCGTCGCGCGAGCGTCCGGGCTTCAAGGCCTCGCGCCACGGAACGGGGAAGCGCTCGTCCGCGGCGGGGAACAAGAGCGAGCAGAAACGCGCCGCCGAGGAGCGCGAGCGCGCGGGGAAGCTCGCGGCCGCATCGGCGGCCGCCGAGACGCACACCTCGCACGAGAAGAGCCGCTTCCTCAAGGGCAAGCGCATCGACCCGCGCCGCATCGACGGCAGCGAGACCGTCGCCGACCTGATCGAGGGGACCTTCCTCGCCTACAACGCGGCGCGCCTTCGTGAGGCGTGCCAGCTGTTCACCGGGAAGATGCTCGAGTCCGACGTCACCGTCGGCCTCACCCTCACCGGCGCGCTGACGCCGGCCGGTCTCGGGATGGCCGCGCTCATCCCCCTGATCGAGGCGGGGTTCGTCGACTGGATCATCTCGACGGGCGCGAACCTCTACCACGACACGCACTTCGGCCTCGGGCTGGCGATGCACCGCGGCAATCCGCAGGAGAGCGACACCGTCCTCCGCGAGGAAGGAGTCGTCCGCATCTACGACATCTTCTTCGACTACGACGTCCTGCTTTCGACGGATGCATTCTTCCGGAAGATCATCCGGGCGCCGGAGTTCCAGCGCGCGATGTCGAGCGCCGAGTTCCACAACCTCTGCGGCAAGTACGTCCGCGAGCGGGAGAAGGCGTTAGGCATCGGCACCAAGTCGCTGCTCAGCGCCGCGTACACCGCCGGCGTGCCGATCTACACCTCGTCGCCGGGCGACTCCTCGATCGGGATGAACGTCGCCGCCCTCGCCCTCGAGGGTGGCAAGTGCCTGATCGACCCGAACCAGGACGTCAACGAGACGGCGTCGATCGTCCTCGCCGCCAAGCGCGGGGGCGGCAAGAGCGGGGTCATGATCCTCGGCGGCGGCAGTCCGAAGAACTTCATGCTCCAGACCGAGCCGCAGATCCAGGAAGTGTTAGGCATCGACGAGCGCGGCCACGACTACTTCCTGCAGGTCACCGACGCCCGTCCCGACACAGGCGGCCTCTCGGGGGCGACACCCGCCGAAGCGGTGAGCTGGGGGAAGATCGACCCCGACCGCCTGCCTGACGCGGTGGTGTGCTACCTCGACTCGACGGTCGCTCTCCCCCTGCTGACGAGCTACGCCCTCGCCCGCACGAAGAAGCGCCCCCTCAAGCGCCTCTTCGACAAGCGGCAGCAGATGATGAAGGTCCTCCTCGACGAGTTCGCGAAGGCGAGCGAGGAGCCGATGCAGGCCGAGGCGACCGACTCGAAGCTGCCGATGCACCGGTGAAGGCCGCTGTAAGCAGTAAGCGGTAAGCGGTAAGCAGTCAGCGACGGCGCATTTGCAACTGCGCCGTCGCTCACTGCTCATGGCTTACTGCTTACAGCTGCAGTTCTCACGCGTGCGGCGCCCAGCTCTTCTCCCCCTTCACGTACGGCACGCACGGATCGTAGTGCCCCGGTGCCTCGCGGTAGCGCAGCGCCTTGGTGTAGCCGATCTCGGAGGTGAAGTAGCCGAGGAGGGTGAGCTCCTTCATCATCCGGAACCAGTGGGCGCGGTCGTCGGGCTTCTTCGCGTCCATGTACGCCTTCTGCTCGCGGTCGAGTGACTCGAGCAGGGCGGTGCGCTGTGCGGGCGTCGAGTCCATGAACGACTTGCCGTTCATCTTCATGCTCGCGTTCTCGAGCTTGGCGAGGCCGTCGCGGAAGATCTGCTGGTCCGCGTCCTCGTAGCAGTCGGTGACCATCAGTGCCATGAAGGGGCCGACCTTTGCCGCCTTCGCGCCCGGGGTGCTCGTCTCGGGGAGGATCGTGTCGGCGACCTCGTCGAGCAGCGTGACGTTGCTCGCCGAGAACTTCCCGACCGCTGTTCCCGCGGCGGGACGCTCGCGCCCGCACGACGCCAGCAGTGAGCTGCCGCCGACGAGGGCGACGCCGCCGAGCAGCACGCTCACGCGCTTGATCGCTTCGCGGCGCCCGATCGCCTCGGGCAGCTCGCGCTCCTGTTCGGAAGACATGTTCGTGGCTCCGGTCAGAGGTTGCGGCGATTGAGCTCGTTCACCGCGTGGTCGGCGGCCCGCGCGCTGAACGCCATGTAGCTGAGCGACGGGTTCTGGCAGGCGGTCGAGACCATGCACGAGCCGTCGGTGACGAAAACGTTAGGCGCGTCCCAGACCTGGTTCCACTTGTTGAGCACCGAGGTCTTCGGGTCGCGACCCATCCGCGCCGTCCCCATCTCGTGGATCCCCATCCCGGGGAAGCACGGCTCGTCGAAGGTCTTCACGTCCTTGAGCCCGGCGGCGGTCAGCGTCTCGGCCATGTCGTTGGCCATGTCGACGCGCATCAGCCGCTCATTCTCGCCCGTCGCGCAATCG
>DASSZC010000262.1:0-4564 GCA_035702925.1 Gemmatimonadaceae bacterium
CCTGCATCCTCGACGCGAAGAGCACGAACGTCGTCGACGGCCTGCTCCTCAAGGTGTCCGGGTGGTACGACAACGAGTGGGGCTACGCCTCGCGCTGCGTCGACCTGCTGCGCTTCGTCGGCGCGCGACTGTGACCACGAAGCCGAGTGCCGCCGCGCGCGCGTGGGACGCGGCGGCGCTCGCGCTCGTCGTCGGCGGGGCCGCGCTCTACCTCGTCGCCAGCCAGGGGATGCACGACCTCCTCGGCCCGCAGGCGCGCACCCCGACCAACAAGTCGATCCACTTCGAGCGGTGGCTCCATTTCCGCACGATGTCGAACATCGGCTTCTCCCTCATCGCCGGCGGCGTCGCCGTCGGCATCGCCGCCTGGTACCGCAGCCGCCGCGAGCTGGCCGCGCGCCACGCGCTGCCGCCCGTCGCTTCACCTGACGTCTCGCCTAACGTTCCGCAGGGATGAACAAGAAGACCGTTCGCGACCTCACCGACGCCCAGCTGCGCGGCAAGCGCGCCCTCGTCCGCGTCGACTTCAACGTACCGCTCGAGGAGAGCGGGCGCATCACCGACGACACCCGCATCCGGGCCGCGATCCCGACGCTGCGCTTCCTCCTCGATCGCGGCGCGCGCGTCGTCGTCCTCTCGCACCTCGGCCGCCCGAAGGGAAAGCCGGAGGCGAAGTACTCGCTGTCGCCGGTTGCGGCGCGACTTGGCGAGCTGCTCGGCACCAGCGTCACCTTCGTCGAGAGCACCGACTCGGACCAGGCGCTGAAGGCCACCAACGACGCGAAGCCTGGCGAGGTCGTGCTGCTCGAGAACACCCGCTTCCTCGGCGGTGAGGAGAAGAACGACGAGCGGCTCTCGCGCGCACTGGCGATGCTCGGCGACGTCTACGTCAACGATGCGTTCGGGGCCGCGCACCGGGCGCATTCCTCGACGGAGGGTGTCGCTCGCTCCCTGCACCCGGCGGTCGCCGGACTGTTGATGGAAAAGGAGCTCGACTACCTCGGCCGCGCACTCTCGTCCCCCGAGCATCCATTCGTCGCGATCATGGGCGGCTCGAAGATCAGCGGGAAGATCGACGTCATCGAGAGCCTCCTGCCGAAGGTGGACAGGATGCTCATCGGCGGCGCGATGGCGTGCACCTTCTTCCGCGCGATGGGGCTCGAGACGGGGAAGTCGCTCGTCGAGGCGGACAAGGTCGATCTCGCTGCCAAGCTGCTGAAGCGCGGTGGCGACAAGCTCGTGCTCCCCGTCGACGCGCTCGTCGCGCCGGCGATGGACGACACCGGGAAGGCGCACGCGGTGAAGCGCGACGCGATCCCGGTGAACGAGGCGATGTTCGACATCGGGCCGGAGAGCTCGAAGCTCTTCGTCCAGCACATCATGAGCGCGAAGACGGTGCTCTGGAACGGGCCGATGGGGGTCTTCGAGAAGCCGCCATTCGACGCGGCGACGAAGGCGATCGCGAAGTCGCTCGCCGGCGCGACGAAGAAGGGGGCGACGACGATCGTCGGCGGGGGCGATTCGGCGGCGGCGGTCGCCGAGGCGGGGCTCGAGTCGGAGATGAGCCACGTGTCCACCGGCGGCGGCGCCTCGCTCGAGTTCCTCGAGGGGAAGGTCCTGCCCGGCGTCGACGCACTCGACGACAAGTGAGCGGCGTGCCTAACGCTCCGCGAACGCCGATCTTCGCGGCGAACTGGAAGATGAACAGCGGGCCGGGCGACGCGCGGACCTTCATGCGCGTCTTCCTCGCGCGCTATGCGCGGCGCCCCGAACGGACGGTGATGTTCTTCCCACCCGCGCTGTCGCTGGCCGCGGTGCGCGACTCGCTCCGCGAGCGCAGCGACATCCTCACCGGCGTGCAGAACATCCACTGGGAGGCGAAGGGCGCCTTCACCGGTGAGAGTTCGGCGCCCATCGCCGCCGATGCCGGCGCGACGCACGTCCTCGTCGGGCACAGCGAACGGCGTCACGTCTTCGGCGAGACCGACGAGCAGACGGCGAAGAAGTGCGCGGCCGCCTTCGCCGCCGGGCTCGTCCCGATGCTCTGCGTCGGCGAGAAGCTCGAGGAGCGCGAGCGCGGCGAGACGGAGAAGGTCGTCGTCAGGCAGCTGCGCGCCGGGCTCTCGGCGCTGTCGAACGCGCAGGCCGGTGCGACGATCATCGCCTACGAGCCGGTGTGGGCGATCGGCACCGGGCGCACCGCGACGCCAGCCGACGCGACCGCCGTCCACGTCGCGATCCGCGCCGAGTTGAAGAGCATCGCCGGTGATCACGGCGGCGCGGTCCCGATCCTCTACGGCGGGAGCGTGAACGCGCAGAACGTGCGCAGCCTGCTCGACGCGAAGGGTGTCGACGGGGTGCTCGTCGGCGGCGCGAGCCTCGACGCCGAAGGGTGGGCGACGATCGTTCGCAGCTGACCGCGCCCGGCGACTTGACGCGACTGCGTAAAATCTTGTAAGTTTGTGAGCTGGGCGCACTTCGCGCCGGTTCCCAGGAAATTCCTCACGACCATTTTCGCCGCGATGATCTACGGCATTCTGTTCACACTGCTCGTCCTCGACTGCGTCGTCCTCGGCGCGGCCATCCTTCTGCAGAGCGGAAAGGGCGGCGGCATGGCCGCGAGCTTCGGCGGCGCGAGCAGCTCGGCTGACGCCGTGCTCGGCGTGCGACAGGCGGGGAACTTCCTCACCGCGGCCAGCTGGTGGGCCGGCGGAATCTTCCTCCTCCTCAGCTTCGTCCTGGCGATGATGTCGTCGCGGAATCGTGTCCCGGCCTCGGTGCTCGACCAGCCGTCGACGGTTCCGGTTCCCGCCGCGACCTCGCCCGCTCCGGGCGCCGCTGCACCAGTCGTCCCGCTCGAGCAGGCACCCGCGTCGCCCACGACGACGACGTCGCCCGCGCCGCGGCAGTAGTGGTGAGCGAAGCAGCACGCGGCACCGAAGGGTTCCTCCTCCTCGAGGACGGAGCCCTTTTTCGCGGCCGGCTCCGGCATCCGATGGAGCCCTCCGTCGCCGAGGTGGTGTTCACGACGAGCATGACCGGGTACCAGGAGACCTTCACGGATCCCTCGTACCGCGGGCAGATCGTCGTCATGACCGCGCCGATGATCGGGAACTACGGGATCAACACCGAAGACCCGGAGTCCGAGCGGCCGCAGGTCGCTGGCGTGATCGTCCGTGAGATCTCCGAGACCTTCTCGAACTGGCGCGCCAGCGGCGATCTCGTGGGCTGGTTGAAGGAAGCGCAAGTGCCGGTGCTCGAAGGCGTTGATACACGTCGCCTCACCAAGCACCTGCGCACGGCCGGCGTGATGCGCGGCGTCATCGCCGGCGGTACCGAGGCAACGGCCGACCTCACAGCGCTCCTCGAGAGCTCGCCGTTGATGGAAGGGCTCGACCTCGCATCGGTCGTCTCGACGCGAGCGTCGTACGAGTGGGGAAAGGGCGAGTGCGAGATCATCGCCTACGACTACGGGATCAAGCGAAACATCCTGCGGCTCTTCGAGAACGAGGGCTGTCGGGTGACCGTCGTTCCCGCTGACACCCCGGCGGAAGCGGTTCTCGAGCGCGACCCGAGCGGCGTCTTCCTCTCGAATGGCCCGGGTGATCCGGCGGCGGTCGCGTACGCCCAGAAGATGGTGCGCACGATCGGCGAGGCGGGGGTGCCGGTGTTCGGCATCTGTCTCGGGCACCAGATCCTCGGACTCGCCTATGGCGCGGAAACGGTGAAGATGCCCTACGGTCACCGCGGTGGAAATCACCCGGTGCGCGAGGTCGCCACCGGCCGCGTCCTGATCACCTCCCAGAACCACGGCTTCGCCGTGGCCGGGTCGGAGAAGGGAATTCCGGGCGCCCCCGCGCTCGAGGTCACCCACGTGAACCTCAACGACGGGACCGTCGAGGGGCTGAAGCACCGCGAGCTGCCGATCTTCGCGGTGCAGTACCACCCGGAAGCCGCCCCCGGCCCGCACGATGCCCGCGGCCTCTTTCCGCGCTTCATGGAGCGCGTCGCCGAGCGTAGACGCCCCCGCTGAGCTGGCGCCCAAGTGCAAGCCAGACAAGTGCTTGACACCATCCGGGCGGGCTCCTAACTTCGGAGCCACAGCAGAGCCGCAGCGGCGTCAACTTCCACGGCGATTCCATGACCAAGGCCGACCTGGTCGAGCGGGTAACCGCTCAGATCTCGCGCACCGCGGGTCCGATGATTTCCAAAAAGGACTGCGCACGTGTCGTGGATTCCTTCCTCGATGCGATCAAAGAGGCTCTTCAGGAGCAGAAGAACATCGAGGTCCGTGGCTTCGGAACCTTCAAGATCCGTCAGCGGAAGACACGCATGGCGCGCAATCCCCGAACTGGTTCTCCTGTAGAGGTTTCCGCGCGCCCGGTCCCGGTGTTCAAGCCTTCGAAGGAACTGCGGGCGATGGTCGCGGGAATGGAAGTGGAGGATGATGAGGAAAAGGAGTATTCAGAGGCCTGACCTCCGGTCATGCAGCAAACGCCCCGGCGCGCCCGCGCTCCGGGGCGTCGTCGTCTCCGGTGGTCTGCGCACAGCAAACGTCGATCGC
>DASSZC010000361.1:0-31298 GCA_035702925.1 Gemmatimonadaceae bacterium
CACGCCCCAAGATGAACCCTCCCAGAGCTTCGAGCTCTCTTGAAGGGCCGTGGGAGACCACCACGTCGATAGGCCGCCCGTGGACAGTGTGCAAACACTTCCAAGCGCAGCGGTCCTAATCGCCCGAGCGGCTTGACTTTCAATCATTGAAAGCGTCTTCGCGACGCTTTCTCCGAGCAGAGCCCGCATCAATCGATGCATCGCGTCATCGCATCGCATCCGACATTCCTCGATCCATCACTTGCTCTTTTCGCTGGCGACTAGAGCGTAGGGGCCACACCCGTTCCCATTCCGAACACGGTCGTTAAGCCCTACAGCGCCGATGGTACTCCGATCGCGAGATCGCGGGAGAGTAGGCCGTCGCCGGCACCTGCTGGGCCGCCCCACAAGGCGGCAACGAGAACGAACAGAACGCCGTGCACTCGACTTCGAGCTGCACGGCGTTCTGCATTTCATCACCCCTTCCTCCGCGCTCCCGCCGCAACGCCACCGCTCGAAGCCTCGCACGCCTCGCACTGCGCCAATTCTTGCGACATCGTGTCTCATGTCACGTTTCTCACCCATCCCCCACGTCTCGCTCGCTGTCGGCGTTGCCGGACTCGCCAGCGGCGTCATGCTCATCCGCGCCCGGCAGAGCCGCCAGCGCATGGAACGCTTCGCCGCCGCGACCCTCGAGACGCTTCTCAACGCCATCGATGCCAATGATCGCGACACCGGCGCGCATGTCCGCCGCGTCGCGACGTACGCGCTCATCCTCGCCGAAGAGGCGGGACTCGACGAGCGCGAGCGCCGAAGCGTCGAGCGCGTCGCGCTCTTCCATGATATCGGCAAGATCCACGCGGCACTCTTCGACATCATTCACGAACAGACGCGGCTCACCCCTTCAGAACGCCGCGCAATCGATACCCATCCGCACCGTGGCGCGACCGTGCTGCGCCCGGTCGCCAACTTCTACCCGGACCTCGCCGACGGTGTCCTCGCGCATCACGAGCGGTGGGATGGCTCCGGCTACCCTCGCCAGCTGCGTGGCGCGCGCATTCCCCTTGCCGCGCGGATCGTGGCGATCGCCGATACCTTCGACGTCGTGAGCCACGGCCGGCGCTACCAGCGCGGCATGTCGATGGAGCGCGCGTCCGAGATCATCGCCCGCGGTCGCGGCACGCAGTTCGACCCCGCCCTCGTCGACCTCTTCCTCTTCCCACCGGTGTTCGAGCGGATTCGCGAGGCCAAGCGCTCCTTCTGCACGCCGCGGATCCCCCACCATCAGGAGCGGCGCGAGGCCACCGTCGAGCCCGAGGCTCCCGACGTGCGCTTCCGCTGGCGTTACGCCCAGCCTAACGACGACGGGGTCGCGAGCTCGCCGGCGCGCGCCCGGCGTTAGGCAGCGCCGCGGGGCCCCCTTTCGCCAGGGCGTCCCGCTCCCGCCGCGCCGCCGCCACGGCGCGCTCGTGCGACCTGTAGTCGACGTGAAACTCGTGGTGCCCGTCGGGATGAGCGACGAAATACCGGTAGGGAACCGCCGCCGGGTCGACCGACGCGACGATCGACGCCCGCCCCGGCGATGCGATCGGTCCAGGGGGCAGCCCCGCGTGCTCGTAAGTGTTGTACGGCGACTCGACGCGCAGGTCCTTGTAGAAGAGACGCGAGGAGTGACGCCCGAGCGCGTATTGCACCGTCGGGTCGGCCTGCAGCCTCATCCCGATCCGCAGCCGGTTCAGATACACCGCGGCGATCACCGGCCGCTCCGCGGGAAGCTTCGCTTCCTTCTCGACGATCGACGCCAGCGTGATGATGTCGTGACGGGACAGCGCCATCTGCTCCAGCTTCTCGTTCCACGCCGGCTGCCAGACCTGCTCGAAGCGCCTGACCATCGTCTCGACGGCGGCGCGTCCGGTCGTCCCGTCGGGGAATGAATAGGTATCCGGAAACAGGTACCCTTCGAGCGTCGCCGCCGGGACGTCGAGCCGCTCGCGCATCGTGCTGTCGCGCGTCGCGGCGAGTACCGAATCCTCCTCGACGCCTAACGTCCGGGCGAGGAGCGGTGCGATGTCGGCGATGGCGTACCCCTCCGGGATCGTCACCGTCCGGATCAACCCCGTTCCCTGGGTGAGGGCGTTGACGACCGCTGGCCACGACATCCCGCGTGACATCACGTAGGTGCCGGCGCGGATCCGCCGGTCGTGCCCGCGCAGGGAGGCGTACATCCGGAACAGTCGCGTCGACCCGACGATACCGGCGCGGTGCAGCGAGTCGGCGGCGACCCGGAAGGTCGCCCCGGGGGGAATTACGACCCGGGTCGTGCCCGTCCCGCTCCCGCATGCAGCGACGACGACGGTTGCCGTGACCAGCGCGACGCGCATCACGCGCCGGTATGCCCGTGACGGGGTCGCGCTCCGCTCAGCGTGCATCGTCGTCGACGGTTGGCGCTGTCTCATCAGGCGATGTCGCGATATTCCCCTGCTCGGCGAGCCGCAGCGCATGCTGCAGGAGCACGGTCGCGGCGAGCGAGTCGACGTCACCGGCGCGGTCCCGTGTCTTCCCACCCAGCTCGCGTACCGCGCGCAGCGCGATCGCCGTCGTGTATCGCTCATCGACGAGGATGACGGGGAGGCCGGTTCTCGTCTCGAGCGCGGCGCCGACCGTGCGCACCTCGCGCGAGCGGTCCGTCTCTCCTCCCGCCTCGTCGAGCGGTAATCCGGCGACGAAACCCTGCGCCTCGAGCGCTTCGGCGCGGCGGATCACCTCGGCGATCGGGGGCCGCTTTCCGGCGCGTCGCAGGATATGCCCGGCGGGAGACGCGATGGTTCCCGACGGATCGCTGATCGCGAGCCCGATGCGGCGCTCCCCCCAATCGAGCGCGAGGTACCGGTTGAGACGCGACACGCGAGGGCCTCGAGGACCGGCGCTCAGCCCTGCGCCATCGCGACGAAGAACTCGCGATTGTTCTTCGTCGGGGCCATCTGCCGGAGCAGGAACTCCATCGCCTCGGCCTCCGGCATGTCCGCGAGGAAGTTGCGCAGCAGGTAGACGCGGTTCAGCTCCGCCTTGTCGAGCAGCAGCTCCTCGCGCCGGGTGCCCGACTTCTGGATGTCGATCGCCGGGAAGACGCGACGGTCGGCGATCTTCCGGTCGAGAACGAGCTCCATGTTGCCGGTGCCCTTGAACTCCTCGAAGATCACCTCGTCCATCCGCGAGCCGGTCTCGATGAGCGCGGTCGCCACGATCGTCAGTGATCCGCCACCATCGATGTTGCGCGCGGCGCCGAAGAAGCGCTTCGGCTTGTGCATCGCCTGCGCGTCCACCCCTCCCGAAAGGATCTTCCCCGAGTGCGGCACGACCACGTTGTGTGCGCGCGCAAGGCGGGTGATCGAATCGAGGAGGATGACGACGTCGTGCCCGTGTTCGACGAGGCGCTTTGCCTTCTCGATGACCATGTCCGCAACCTGGACGTGGCGATCGGCCGGCTCGTCGAAGGTGGAGCTGATCACTTCCGCGCGTGAGCCGACGTTCGCCTGCATGTCGGTCACCTCCTCCGGGCGCTCGTCGATGAGGAGGATGATCAGCGAGATCTCGGGATGATTCTCGAGAATCGCGTTGGCCATCTTCTGCATCAGCACCGTCTTCCCCGCACGCGGCGGCGCGACGATCAGCCCTCGCTGTCCCTTCCCGATCGGCGCGAGGAGATCGACGATGCGCATGCTCAGGTCGCCGTCTTTCGGCTCGAGCCGGATGCGCTCGTCGGGATATGTCGGGCGGAGGTTGTCGAAGCTGCCGCGCTGCTTCGCCTTCTCCGGATCGTCACCGTTGATGGTTTCTACCTTGAGCAATGCGAGATACCGTTCCCATTCCTTGGGAGGACGAACCTGACCGGAAATCGTGTCGCCGGTGCGCAGGTCGAAGCGCTTGATCTGCGATGGCGATACGTAAATGTCATCAGGGCCGTAGAGATAGTTCCAGTCCTGGCTGCGAAGAAATCCGTAGCCCTCGGGAAGGATCTCGAGCACGCCCTCCCCGGTGAGGACGGTATCCGAATCGAGCAGGTTCTGCTCGATTCGGAAAATCAGATCCTGTTTACGCAGCCCGGCGATGTTCGTGATGTTCAGGCCGTCCGCCATGTCCTGCAGATCGGGCACCGACATGCGCTTCAGCTGGGCGATGTCCACGACGGTGGCCTCCGGATCGTGGAGCTCTGGCTGGGCGGGAGTGACACGTGGAGACGCCGGGGGAAGGCGTGAGCTGCGGTAGGGGCGACGGCGCCGGGCGGGGCCGCGATCGCCCGAAGCTACCGATGGCTGTGGGGAGAAGCAAGAGAGCCCGCTGCGATTCGCGCGTCGCGGCGATCTACCGCACGGCGCCGGTTCCGTGCGCCAGCGCACCTAACGCGAATGCCCGCCGTCAGAAGGCGACGTAGCGCATCGGATGGGCGCGCAGGTCGGCGATGAGCGCGGCCACTTCCTTCTCGGCCGCGGTCAGCTGCCGTGTCATCGCGCTGTCGTGCACGACGCGGCCCGCGGTCCCGCGCGGCTCGTCGAGCAGCGCCTTCGCGAGGGAGATGTCGTTGCGCAGCGAGGTGACCGTGCGCATCAGCGAGGTGTCGCGGCGGAAGCGTCCAACGACGCTCTGGTTCGAGGTCACGAGCGCGCGAAGACTGTCCGCCTCCGCGAGCGCGTGCTGCGCCCTCGCCGTCGCGCGCGTCGTCCCGCCGTTGAGCACCTGCCCGATCGTTCCGCGCCCGTGGAGTGCGCGGTCGGCGAGCTGCGTCCCGCGACTCATCGCCAGGTCGATGCGCAGTTCGTCATCATTGAGAAGTGCGCCGGTCGTTCCGTGCGCTGAGCTCAACTGCGAGCGGAGATCCTTCACGTTCGCGATGATCGCCGGAAAATCCCGCGATGCGAGCGCGATGCGTGACGCGACGCCCTCCGGATCGCCCTGCGGCACCGAGTGCAGCGTGTCTCCCTCGGCGATCAGCGGCGCGTTCGATGCCGTTGTTCCGAGATACACGACGGGTGCGCCGATGAGCGTTCCCCCCGACGTGATCTGCGCGAGCGCATCGCGCCGGATGTACTTCGCGTTCCGCTTCAGCAGGTCCATCACGACCAGCACGTTGGCGTTCGAGTCGCTCGACGGCGGAAGAAACTCGACGCGCACGACCTGGCCGACCGGCTGCCCCTCGAGCCAGACAGGGGTTCCCTTCATGACGCCCCGCGCTTCGGCCATCGACGAGTAGACGCGAATCGTCGAGCCGTGCAGCGCACCGACGCGCGCGAACGACATCACCGCCATCACGCCGAGAATGATGGCGGCGATCGCGATGACACCGGGGAGGAGGGAGCGCCAGTTCTGTATGCGAGGCATTGATTGAAGACAACCTTCTTCCTGTGGAAGTGGCAAGTCACGAGCCACCCGCCACTCTCCTGAAACGCGAAAGCGCACGGTCGTCGAGGACGGCCGTGCGCTTCGCTGTTCCATTTTCCTACGTGCGCGAGGCGGGATTCGAACCCACGACCTTCGCCTCCGGAGGGCGACGCTCTATCCAGCTGAGCTACTCGCGCAAATACGAACGGGCTCCGCGAGCCCGTTTCTCAAGATGGTCGGGGCGACTGGATTTGAACCAGCGACCTCCTGCTCCCGAAGCAGGCGCGCTACCGGGCTACGCTACGCCCCGCCGACGCTCTTTTCAATGCTGTTACCGCAAGGCACGCAGTGCGCCCGGAGAGACTCGAACTCCCAACCTTCTGATCCGTAGTCAGATGCTCTATCCAATTGAGCTACGGGCGCCAGAAACTGCGCAAGCATCGAACGAGGTCGCCGGGTGACTGATGGCGAGTCTCGTCCGAAGCAGGGGAAACCTAGTCCTCGCTCTGGAGACAGTCAACCCCGCGCGCCGGGCTCGCCACGCGACTCCGCGGCTTCGACGTGGAGCGTGGGCTGATGTTCACGCTCGGCCTGCGGTGGCTCGACAGCCGGGATCCCCGACGGTGGGGACTGTCGCTGCGCGCTGGGGAGAAGCAGGGTGAAGCACGACCCCCGGCCAGGCTGGCTGACGACCGTGACATCGCCGCCGAGCAGCCGCGCCATCTTGCGGGCGATCGCGAGCCCCAATCCCGTCCCCCGCTGCATCGAGTCGCCACGCCCGCTCGGCCGCACCTGTTCGAACTCCTCGAAGATGCGCTCGAGGTCAGTGCTCGCGATTCCGATTCCCGTGTCCTCGACCGAGATCGCGGTCTTGTCCCCGGCGCGCTTCGCGACGACGGTGACCGAGCCGCGCTCGGTGAACTTGATCGCGTTCGCGACCAGGTTGAGCAGGATCTGTCGCAGGTGCCTGGGGTCGGTCTCGATCTTCGGCAGGTCGCGCGCGACGACGACATCGACGCGGAGTCCCTTCGCCTCGGCCGCGGGTTCGACGACGGTCGCTACTCCGTCGAGCACCGAGTCGAGATCGACCACCTCGATCTCCAGGTCCATCCGGCCGACCTCGATCTTCGACAGGTCGAGCACGTCGTTGACGAGGCTGAGCAGGTGGTCGGCTGCGGCCTGCACTCGCTGGTGCGATGCGCGCAGTGGCTGCGGCAGGTCGCCGTACATTCCGTCGAGGGCCAGCGCGTTGTAGCCGACGATCGCGTTCAGCGGAGTGCGGAGCTCGTGGCTGACGTTGGCGAGGAATCGCGACTTCGCGCGGTTCGCCTCGGCGATCTGCTGCGAGCGTTCCTCGAGTCGCATGTTGGCGTCGAGCAGGTCGCGCGAGAGCAGTTCGAGATCGTGTGAATACGCGGCGAAGCGGCGCGAACGGAACTCCTCGCGCAGGGCGAGGAAGACGACGAGCAGCAGAACGATCGCACCAGTCGTCCAGTTGAGGGTGCGCGCAATGACCGGCTGCATGCTCTCGACCGCGACGTGCAGCGTCCAGCCATGGCCCCCGGGAAGGGCCAGCGGGCGCTCGATGTCGCGCGCGATGCGCGTCGGGTAGCTCGCCGAGGTGGCGATGACGTCACCGCGCTCGTCGAGCACGCGCCAGGCGAAGCGACCGCGCAACTGGCCGGCGAGGGCCCGCGTGAAGAGGCGTTCGTAGGCGAAGGCGCCGCCGACGTATCCCGTTAGGCGCTCGCCTTCCATGATCGGCACATACATGAGCGTTCCCGGCCGGCCGTCGGCGAGCGTGAGCGGCGCGGTGGCGGCGACGCCGCGCTGCTCGGCCGCCTGGCGCATCGCCGGGGCGCGCAGCGGGAAGGCCCGATGGGTCAGCTTCCCCCCCGGGATGGCGTCCTCGCCACGGGCCTGCCTAACGGCGCCGCGGGCGTCGAGCAGGTAGACGGTGGCGATGTCCGGCATCTCGCGGCGGATCTCGCCGGCGAGCACGTCGAACCGCTCCACCTCGTCCCGGCTCCCGTGCGCGGAGGCGGTGAGCGCGGCGAGCGTCGTCAACAGCTGAGCGCGCTGCCAGACGGCGCCTTCGATCAGGGCGTCCGCCTGGACCGCCTGCGCCAGCGCCTCCCGGCCGTAGTCGCGCTGGAGGAGGGCGTCGATGCGGTGCAGCAGCGCGAATCCGCTGACGACCACGAGGGCGAGCAGGAGCCGCCACCGGATCGGTCCACCGAGGCCACGCCGCAACTCCTCGGGGAGATTCGACGACTGCCCGATCATCCGCCTGCCTTGCAGTGCTCGTCCCGATCGCGCGGTCGCGGTGACATGGCGGCCTCACTGGCAAGCGGCGCGCCGCCCAGCGCACGGGAGCAAAAAAAAACCCCACGGCGATGAGCCGTGGGGCAGTGCGCGGTACAAGACTCGAACTTGTGACCTCCACGATGTCAACGTGGCGCTCTAACCAACTGAGCTAACCGCGCAAACCGACGCATCGGAGCATGGAACTTGTAGATCGCCCCGCCCGTTCCTGCGGTAGGCTGCGCCCGCCCGAGAAAGCGGCGCGCGACCTTGCCGCGATCGGCGTGCAGAGCGGGAAACGGGACTCGAACCCGCGACCCCAACCTTGGCAAGGTTGTGCTCTACCAACTGAGCTATTCCCGCATTGGCCCAGAGCCCGTTGCTCCAGTAATCGACCTTCGCGGCCGATACTCGAACTGCGGGAGGACCGACCGACGACCAGTCGCATCGTCGGGAGGTGGAGGCGAGGGGAATCGAACCCCTGACCTCTTGAATGCCATTCAAGCGCTCTCCCAACTGAGCTACGCCCCCTCGGCCGAGCGGAGACAACTGTTCCGCCAGGAAACACGAAGTGTAGTCAGGGGTAGGTACGATGTCAAGAAATTCAGGGCTGGCGTAATCCGGTTAGGCCGGTATTTTGCAGCGCCTTCCAACCCGATCGGGGCGCGGGCGATCCAGGGGACCGGACCTCCAGCAACACTGCTCGGGCTTGCAGCACCGATGACATATAGCGGCGTGAATGCGCCGCTCACGATACATCTTTCACGCGCAGTACGTTGAGGGCCAGACAATGACCGAAGTGAAGCGCCGCCGCCGGTCCGCACCGGCAGGCATCGCGCCCAACGAGCCCGAGCGCGACATCCTCGATCAGTATCTCTACGAAGTCAGCACGTATCCCCTGCTCAAGGGCATGGAGGAGATCGAGCTGGCGAAGAAGATTCGTGCAGGTGATCCGGATGCGCTCCAGGAGCTGGTGAAGCGCAATCTGCGTTTCGTCATCTCAGTGGCGAAGAAGTACCAGAACCGCGGCTTGCCGCTCATCGATCTCATCGGTGAGGGGAACGTCGGGTTGCTCACCGCGGCCCGGAAGTTCGATCCGGATCAGGGTGTGAAGTTCATCTCGTACGCGGTCTGGTGGATCCGCCAGGCGATCCTTTCGGCGCTCGCGCGCCAGGGTCGTACGGTCCGGGTGCCACTCAATCGCACCGCGGACCTTTCTCGCATTATCAAGGCGAGTGAGATCCTTCGGCAGAAGCTCAATCGCGAGCCGACCCCGGAAGAGCTCTCGCAGCTGACCGGACTCTCGACCGAGGTCGTTCAGTCGCTGGCGGCGCTCAACACGAGCGACGTCCGACTCGACGCGCCGATGGATCCGGACGGCGATCGCTCGCTGATCGAGCGGTTCGTGGCCGACGAGATGCCTGATACCGAAGAGGAAGCGATGAATCGCTTCCTCACCGACGAGATCGAGCAGGCGCTCGGCACGCTGCCGCCGCGCGACGCGAAGGTGCTCCGCCTGTACTTCGGACTCGAAGGCGGCCGTGAGCACACGCTCGAGGAGATCGGTTCGATGCTTGGCGTCACGCGCGAGCGTGTCCGCCAGCTCCGCGACCGGGCGCTCAAGCGCCTGCGCGAGGGCGATGTCGGGCGCGCGCTTGGCAGCTTCGCCGCCTGAACCGGGTCACACCACACGGTACAAAGGGCCGCTTCCGACGGAAGCGGCCCTTTGTGCGTTGTGACCTGGAGCGCACTGCGCTCCCAGCAGGAATTTCCGAGCGTGCGAGTCGAGCGGGTCTCACTTGCCGCCCGCCCCGCCAAGATCACAAATTGATTCGATGATCCGGCTCGTCGATGTACACAAGGCCTTCGGGCCGAAGCAGGTGCTGAACGGTTTCACTCTCGACGTGCTCGAGGGTGAGACGATGGTCATCATCGGATATTCCGGGACCGGAAAATCAGTCGCGATCAAGCACATCGTCGGGTTGCTCGAGCCGGATTCCGGCGAGGTCGTCGTCGATGGGCTCGAAGTCCCGCGCCTGCCGCGGCGCGAGCTCTACAAGCTGCGTGCGCGCATCGGGTACGTCTTCCAGTTCGCCGCGCTCTTCGACTCGTTGACCATCGGCGAGAACGTCGCGATGGGGCTTCGCAAGCAGGGTGAGCTCGACGAGCGCGAGATCGGCGAGCGCGTCGATCAGGCTCTCGACCTCGTCGACCTTCCCGGCGTCCAGAGCAAGTTCCCGGCAGAGCTCTCCGGCGGAATGCGCAAGCGCGTCGGGATCGCCCGGTCGGTCGCCCTCCGGCCGAAGTACATGCTGTACGACGAGCCGACTACCGGGTTGGACCCGGTGACGAGCGCGGTCATCGACGACCTGATGGTACGCATGCGCGACAAGCTCGGCGTGACGAGCATCGTGATCACGCACGACATGCGGAGCGCGTATACCGTCGGGACGCGGATCGCGATGCTCTACCAGGGCCGCGTCCGTCAAGTCGGGACGGTCGACGAGATCCAGCATACCAGCGACCCGGTCGTCAGGCAGTTCATCGAGGGACGCGCTCACCTGGAGAGCTCGCCCGTCGCTGCGGGGGTGCGGTGACCGCTCGCGCGCGGGCGACGCAGGAAACCTCCGCCGGCGGCGTCGTCTTTCGCGTCGATCCCGCGGGGGAGGCCGTGTTCCTCCTCATTCGGGACAGCTATCGCAATTGGGGCTTTCCGAAGGGGCACCTCGAGGACGGCGAGCTCCCCGACGCGGCCGCGCTGCGCGAAGTGCGCGAGGAGACCGGGCTCGATGGTCTCGAGCTGCGCGGCGAGATCGAGACGATCGACTGGTATTTCCGCTTTCGTGGGCGGCTGATCCACAAGGTCTGCCACTTCTACCTGATGGAGACCGCGTCGACCGTCACCTGCCCGCAGCGCGCCGAGGGGATCACGGCCTGCCGATGGATGCCGATCGGCGAAGCATTGCAGACGATCTCGTACGCGAACGCGAAGGCGGTGCTGCAGCGAGCCGGCGACATGGTGGGCGAGGCGCTCCCGCGCCGCTAGACGATGTCTCTGCGCGTGAGGGGGAATGTCGCGCCCGGCGGCGGTGTCGTCGGTGCCGCACCGCTCGAGTCAGCGGCGACCGGCCTGCAGCCGGCGAACGTCCCCTGCGTCGCCGCCCTCGTCTTCCGTGAGCGCGCCCGCGCGGCGATTCGCGCGGCCTTCCCCCGGCGCCGGGCGCGACTGCTCCTCGTTCACAGCGGAAGCGAGCTGGCCGAGACCCTGCGCACGACGCTGGCCGACGCGGTCATCATCGACATCGGGGCGGCGGGGGACGAAACCGACCGCGCGTTAGGCCTGGCGCGCGAGTTTCCCAGCCTGCCCTTCGTCGGCATTGCGCCACTGCGAGGGGCCGATGGTCCCGCGCTCGCCGCCGCCGTGGCTCACGACTTCGCGGATGTCCTCACCGAGGGTGTCGACGACGGGGTCCTTCGCGCGCTGCTCGCTCCGATGATGTTCTCGACGCGGTTCGCCTGCGCGCTGTGGAACCCGCCGCCGACCCTCGGCCTCGCCGCGCCACTGCAGCAGTCGGCGTGGCGGGGCGTGATCGCACGCGGCGGACGGCCCGTCCGCACGAGCGAGCTGGCGGCAACGTTAGGCGTGACGCGCGAGCACCTGAGCCGCTCGTTCGCGTCGGCAGGGGCGCCCAACCTCAAGCGCGTGATCGATCTCGTCCGGCTCCTCGCGGCTGCTGAACTGAGCAAGAATCCGGGCTACGACGTGCGCGACGTCGCACGGGTGCTCGGATTCGCGTCCGCCTCCCACCTCTCGAGCACCGCCCAGCGCATCGTCGGGACGAAGCCGGCGTCGCTGGCCCGCCTCCGCGCGGTGGACCTCGTGGACCGCTTCGGCCAGGGGCGTGGCCGCAGCCGAGCCAGTGGCGATGAGCGGAAGCCCGCTCGCTAGACGGGCGCCGTGCGCTCGGCCTCCGCATCGGCTTCCACGAGACGATCGAGGTAGGTGATGTAGCCGGAGATGAGCCGCGCCGTGTGTCCGGCTCGCACACCGAGGTCGGCGCACGCCTGGAGAGGGAACAGCTCCGCATGGCGGGCGATCGCGAGCCCGGTCTCCAGCGACGCGATCGCGTCGCGGGCGAGGCGAAAGCCGTCACGCTGGGCGGCGGCACCGTCCTTCACGTGCCCGCGCGCGATCGCCAGCGCCACCTCGGCGCTGCACCGGATCAGGACGTCGGCGAGTGCGCGCGACTCGGGGCGGGTCTTCCGGGACAGCTTCGCGATCTCTCCCGCGGTCCCGACCGCTTCCTGCCAGACCCTCAATTCCCGGATACTGGATGGCATGGCAGGAATCTCGCGGCAGCGCGGCAGCCTCCATCACCGCCGGTCCGCGAACGGGGGCATTAACCCGCCCGCGCGAGATCGTCAGAGGGCGCGGCTTGCACGTCGGCCGAGCTTGTGATAATTTTCACAAGCTATAGGCCAGCCTCGGCCGAATGCAGTTCGTCGCACGTTCTTCCCCGACACACGCTATGGCTTCCGACACGTCACTCCGTCCCGGCGAGATCAAGGACATCCTGCTCCGCGAGATCGAAGCCGCTGATCTTCGCTCGCTGGACGCCGAAGAAGTTGGCACCGTCCTCGAGGTCAAGGATGGCATCGCCCGCATCTATGGCCTGAGCCAGGCGATGGCCGGCGAGATGCTCGAGGTCACCTCGAGCGAGACCGGAGCCGCGATCACCGCGCTCTGTCTCAACCTCGAAGAAGACAACATCGGCGCCGTCATCCTCGGCGATTATCTCCAGCTGCGCGAGGGCGACGAGGTTCGTCGCACGAAGCGCGTGCTCGAGGTACCGGTCGGCCAGGCGATGGTCGGCCGCGTCGTCGACGCGCTCGGGCGGCCGATCGACGGGAAGGGTGAGATCCGGACGTCGACCACCCGCAAGGTCGAGAGCGAGGCGCCCGGGATCATCGTCCGCCAGCCGGTGAAGGAGCCGCTGCAGACGGGCATCAAGAGCATCGACGCGATGATCCCGATCGGCCGCGGCCAGCGCGAGCTGATCATCGGCGACCGCGGCACAGGCAAGACGGCCATCGCGATCGACACGATCATCAACCAGAAGGGGCAGGGCGTCGTCTGCGTCTACGTCGCCATCGGCCAGAAGGCGTCGACCGTCGCCTCGGTCGTCGAGCGGCTGACGCAGGCCGGCGCGATGGAGTACACGATCGTCGTCGTCGCCTCCGCGTCCGATCCGGCGCCGATGCAGTACATCGCGCCCTACTCGGGCTGCGCGATGGCCGAGTTCTTCATGTACAACGAAGGGAAGCCGACGCTCTGCGTATACGACGACCTGTCGAAGCAGGCCGCGGCGTACCGACAGATCTCGCTCGTCCTTCGCCGCCCGCCGGGCCGCGAGGCGTACCCGGGCGACGTGTTCTACCTGCACTCGCGCCTCCTCGAGCGCGCGGCCAAGCTGCGTGAAGACGCGGGCGTCGTCGACGGCAAGACGATCCTCAAGCCGGGCGGGTCGCTCACCGCGCTCCCGATCATCGAGACGCAGGCTGGCGACGTGTCGGCGTACATCCCGACGAACGTCATCTCGATCACCGATGGCCAGATCTTCCTCGAGGCCGACCTCTTCTACGCCGGCGTTCGTCCGGCCGTGAACGTCGGCATCTCGGTCTCGCGCGTCGGTGGCTCGGCGCAGATCAAGGCGATGAAGGGCGTCGCCGGCCGTCTCCGCCTCGACCTCGCGCAGTACCGCGAGCTCGAAGCCTTCGCGTCGTTCGCCTCGGATCTCGATGCAGCGACGAAGAAGCAGCTCGAGCGCGGCGCTCGCACCGTCGAGATGCTGAAGCAGGGGCAGTACCAGCCGATGTCGGTCGAGCAGCAGGTCGCGATCATCTTCGCGGTGACCAACGGGTACCTCGACGAGGTTCCGGTGCCGCAGGTGCGCGAGTGGGAGCGCGGCTTCCACGAGTTCATGCACACGCAGTATCCGCAGGTCGGGGACGCGATCCGCAAGGAGAAGGCGATCTCGAAGGACACCGAGGCCAAGCTGCGCCAGGCGATCGAAGCCTACGCCAAGGTCGCGACGGCGACGAAGTAGTTCGGCGTCAGGCACACACTCACCGGGACGCACTCCGCATGGCCAAGGGACGCGAACTCAAGGGACGCATCAAGTCCGTCGAGAACACGCGGAAGATCACGCGCACCATGGAAATGGTCGCGACGTCGAAGTTGAAGCGCGCGACCGATCGCGTCGCGGCGGCGCGCCCGTACGCGACGGCGATCGCCGACACGATCGCCAGCCTGTACTCGGCCGATCTGGCCGAGCGCTTCCCGCTGCTCCGGCAGCCGGGGACGGTGAAGCGCGCGGCGGTGCTCCTCCTGACCTCGAACCGCGGGCTGGCCGGCGCCTTCAACGCCAACCTGCTCAAGGAAGCGCGCAGCACGATCGCGCGCATCGAGCGTGAGGGGACCGAGGTCGAGCTGCACGTCGTCGGCCGCAAGGGGATCGGCTTCTTCCGCTACCTGGGACGGCCGCTCGCCACGAGCCGCACCGACATCACCGACCGGCCGTCGGCGCAGGATGCGACGTCGCTGGTCGACGTGCTGATGGAAGGCTTCATCAACGGCTCGCTCGACGCGGTCTACGTCATCAGCTCACGCTTCAACTCCGTGCTATCGACGCCGCCGCATACCGAGCGCGTGCTGCCCGTGACGCCGCCGGCGCAGAAGGGCGCGCGCCGCGACTACCTGCTCTTCCCGTCGGCGGAGCGGCTGCTCACCGAGCTGCTCCCGCTCTACGTTCGCAACACCGTGTACCGCGCGCTGGTCGAGAACGAGGCGAGCTTCCAGAGCGCCCAGCGCACCGCGATGAAGAACGCGACGGACAACGCCGGGGACATCCTGACGAACCTCCGCCGCACGTACAACCGCGCACGCCAGGCGCAGATCACGCAGGAAATCGCCGAGATCGTCGGCGGCGCCGCGGCGCTCGAATAGACTGAACGCAACAGACTCTCACCGAGTTATCGATATGGCTACCCTCGCTGCACCAGGCACACAGGTCGGAAAGATCATCCAGGTCATCGGACCCGTGCTCGACGTCGAGTTCGAGTCCGAGCACCTTCCGGAGATCTACAACGCGCTCGAAGTCCGCGCGAAATCGGCGAGCGGCGAGCAGCTGCGCGTCGTCGTCGAGGTGCAGCAGCACATCGGCCGCAACCAGGTCCGCGCGGTCGCGATGTCGTCGACCGATGGCGTCGAGCGCGGGATGGAAGTGACCGATACCGGCGCGCCGATCACGGTGCCGGTCGGCGAAGCAGCGCTGGGCCGCATCCTCAACGTGCTCGGCGATCCGATCGACAACGGCACCCCGATCCCGGCGAGCGCCGAGCGGTGGCCGATCCACCGGAAGCGCCCGGACTTCGTCAACCTCGAGCCGAAGACCGAGATCTTCGAGACCGGCATCAAGGTCGTCGACCTGATCGCTCCCTTCGTGAAGGGTGGAAAGATCGGGCTCTTCGGCGGCGCTGGCGTCGGCAAGACGGTCGTCATCCAGGAGCTGATCAACAACGTCGCGACGGGTCACGGCGGCCGCTCGGTGTTCTGCGGCGTCGGCGAGCGCACGCGCGAAGGGAACGACCTGTACCTCGAGTTCAAGGAAGCGAACATCCTGGACAAGGTCGCGCTGATCTACGGCCAGATGAACGAGCCGCCCGGAGCGCGCCTCCGCGTCGGCCTCTCTGGGCTGACGGTCGCCGAGTACTTCCGCGACCAGGAGAACGCCGACGTTCTCGTCTTCATCGACAACATCTTCCGCTTCACCCAGGCGGGCTCGGAAGTGTCGGCGCTGCTCGGCCGCATGCCGAGCGCCGTCGGTTACCAGCCGACGCTGGCGACGGAGATGGGCGACCTGCAGGAGCGCATCACCTCGACGAAGAACGGCTCGATCACCTCGGTGCAGGCGATCTACGTTCCCGCCGACGACATCACCGACCCTGCGCCGGCGACCGCGTTCGCGCACCTCGACGCTACCGTCGTTCTTTCCCGCGCGATCACCGAGCTCGGGATCTATCCTGCCGTCGACCCGCTCGCCTCGAGCAGCCGCATCCTCGATCCGCAGTTCGTCGGCGACCGTCACTACAAGGCGGCGACTAGCGTACAGCGCATCCTGCAGCGCTACAAGGAGCTCCAGGACATCATCGCGATCCTCGGCATGGACGAGCTCTCGGAGGACGACAAGAAGATCGTCGGCCGTGCGCGCCGGCTGCAGCGCTTCATGTCGCAGCCGTTCAAGGTCGCCGAGCAGTTCACTGGTATCCCGGGCAAGTACGTCAAGCTCGAGGAGACGATCTCCTCGTTCGAGCGCCTGGTTGCCGGCGAGTTCGACGCGCTGCCGGAGCAGGCGTTCTTCATGGCGGGCGGCATCGAGGACGTCGTGGCCAACGCCGAGCGCATGGCGAAGGCGTAACAGATGCTGACCGTGTCGGTTGTCTCGCCCGAGCGCACGCTTTTCGAAGGGGAGGCCGAGTCGCTGGTCGCGCCGGCCTACGACGGCGAAGTCGGCATCATGTCGATGCACGCTCCGATGCTGACGCTTCTCGGCTCCGGGGAGCTCCGGTTGAATGCCGCGGGCGGCGAACGCCGCTTCGCGGTGTTCGGGGGCTTCCTCGAAGTCGCGGACGATCGGGTTCGCATCGTCACGGAGCGCGCGGAGACGAAATAGTCTCCGAAGCGAGTTGGGGGGCGGGCCGGAGCGTTTGCTTCGGCCCGCTTCTCGTTGATACCGGGCGGATGACCCTGTTTCGGTGCGGCGGTTGCAATACGATTGCGCGATGCAGGACTTCTTTCTCGCACGACATTACCAAATGACACGGAACCGACCGAATTCGCTGGCGTTCGTCGCAGGATTTCTCGGGGCGACGCTTGGCGGGGCCGGGAGCTGCCTGGCGCAGATGCCTGCGACGCCCGTCCTCCAGAACGCGTGGGCCAATGCGGGGATCACGATTGCGGCGGACTACGGCAAAGCACAGAATGCGTCCGCGATCGCCGGCGCTCTCGCCTGGGCACCAACCCAGTCGCGCTTCCAGCTCAGCGCTGGCGCGGGGGTCGTGCGAGCCGATTCAGGGGGCTCGCAGGGTGCCTACGGGGGCCGGCTCTCGATTCCGCTGAAGAGCTTCGCATCAGGAAGTCTCGGGACCGCCATCTTCGGGGGCGTTGGTGTGACGTCGAAGAGCGGCATCACGATGTCGTCCTTTCCCGTTGGCGTCGCTATCGGGTATCGACACGCGCTCGGGACGACCAGAGGCATCAGCGCGTACGTCGCTCCGTTCTACACGATCGCGCGAGTCAAGGGCGACTCGCTGAGCAAGTCGACTGGGGGTGCGGTGCGCGCGTCCGTCGGTCTCGACGTGACGGTTGCGCCGCAGATCGGCGTGACCGTGGGGTATGAGATGGGTGCCGACGCGAAGGATGGGACGCCGGGTCCGCGAGGCGGGGTGTTCGGCGTGGGTGTGTCCTACGCGCTGCATCGCCAGTAAACGGCCGTGGCGGCTACCTCGCCGCCATCTCTATGGGGCAAGCTTCTTGCCCCTCCTGTCATATCTCCCTGTCGAATGGATGTGCTGATGGATACGCTTCCTCCCATCCTCGTGGTGGACGACAACCACGACAACGCCGAAATCATTCGCCAGTATCTCGAGGTGCGAGGCTACCCGATCACCGTGGCGTACAGCGGCGATGAGGCGCTGGCGGTGTTCGAGCAGGTGAAGCCGGCGCTGGTGCTCCTCGACGTCATGATGCCGGGCCGTGATGGATGGGAGACCTGCCGACTGATGAAGCAACACCCGACGCTCGGCCGGAAGGTGCGAATCGTGATGGTGACGGCGCTGGACGAGTGGTCGGACAAGCGTGAGGCCCTTCAGACCGGCGCTGACGATTACGTGGAAAAGCCCTTTGATCTGCCGAAGCTCGCGACGACCGTGCAGAGGAACCTCGCCATGCTGTCGGCGGCGTCCTAGCGGCTCGCCGCGCTCGTGAACCAGAGCACTCTCCTCACCGACAGCGGCGATCCACAGATCACCGAGGCGCTCGCGCAGCTCGATGCGTGGCGGGCGGTCGTCGTGCCCTCCCAGGACGTCGCGCGCGCCATCGGGCACGAGCGCGGGTTGCGGGCCGTCTACGTCACGGCCGAGAGCCCGCCGACGCTGCGCGAGATCGTCGAGTGCGCGCACGCGAAGGGGCTCCCGGTGATCGTCGGCTGCAAGGATGATGCGGCAAGACGGCGCGCGATCGAGCTGCGTGCCGAAGAGTGGCTGCGCCTGCCGACCGACCCGGAGGAGATCGCCGGGCGCGTGCGGTCGGCGATCATGCGCCAGCTGCCCGGCGACGCGCCTAACGGCGACCGCGCGGAGCGCGCCGAGCAGGCGCAGATGCTCTACGATTTCATGACCGGCCTGCCGACGCTGCCGGTGATGATCGAGCGCATGCGGCCGCAGATCAAGGAACGCGGGGAGCTGGTCGTCGTCTACTTCAACTTCGTGCGCTACTCGAAGATCGAGGAGATCTACGGCTGGGAGAAGCTCGACGCCGTGCTCGAGACGACCGCGGCCGGGGTCAAGGAATTCCTCGACGGCCATTCGATGCAGGCGTCGCGCGTGATGGTCAGCTACACCAACGACGACGACTTCATCTTCTTCCACGTGCCGCCAGCCGGTGAGGCACGGGCCTCGGAGCAGCAGATCACGACGCTGGTCGGCCGGCTGCAGGAACATGTCGCCCAGCGAATCGAGGTCGCTCACGGCGAGGACATCGCGGCGCTCTTCGAGATCTACGTCGGGCTGGCGCGGGTCTACTACAACCCGAAGCTTCGCCTCGAGCGCCTGATCTATCGCGGGATTCGTGAAGCGGCGACCGCGGCGAAGAGCGTCGAGGAACGTGAGCGCGCGCGGCGCGTCGACGACTTGCGGACCAGCCTCCGCGACCGGGCCGTGTACGTCGATTATCACCCGATCGTGGTCGCGACGACGCGCCAGATCTTCGGCTACGAGGCGCTGGCGCGCGGCGTGATGCGCAGCCTGCGCAGCCCGGAGGTGATGTTCGACGTCGCCGCCGAAGCCGACATGATCTGGGAGCTCAGTCGCCTCTGCCGCAGCCGTGCGATCGAGGGGATCGAGACGCGGCTCGGGCCGGGGGAGCTGCTGTTCATCAACGTCGACCCGCACGACTTCGCGGACCCCGCGTTCACCGAAGCGGAGGTGAGAGACCCATCGCGCGTCGTCATCGAGATCACCGAGCGGACGGCGATCAAGGACTATCCGAAGTTCCGCGAGCGACTGAAGGCGTTTCGCGAGCAGGGCTATCGCTTCGCCGTCGATGACGCCGGCAGTGGCTACGCCGGCCTTGGCTCGATCGCCAACCTCGAGCCGGATTTCATCAAGCTCGACATCTCCCTGATCAACGCCATCGACTCGAACTTCATCAAGCAGAACCTCGTCGAGTCGATGGTGAAGTTCGCGAACGACCATGGCGCGCAGGTCATCGCCGAGGGGGTGGAGCGCTCGGAGGAATTCGAGACGGTGAAATCGCTCGGCGTCCACCTCGTCCAGGGGTTCTTCCTGCATCGGCCGATCACCGCCCCAGCGAGCGGTGTCATCGCGGTGTCGCCGACGGCCTGACGCTCAGCGCGTCGCCGGAGTCTGCTCGAGGAGTCCTTCGATGAGCGTGACGCTTCGCGCCGTTGCACCGGCGTTCTCCTCGACGAGGCGCCGCGCCGCCGCCCCGGCCGCCCGGCGCGCGCCGGGATCCTCGATCCAGTGGCGCACGACGTCGACGATCGTTCGCTGATCATCCACCGATCGGGCGGCGCCGGCGGCGAGCAGGAGACCCGCGTCGCGGCTGCCGTGGTGCCGGGGCCCGAAGATGACCGGCACCTGAAAGGCGGCCGGTTCGAGAACCGAGTGCAACCCCGCGGCGTGAAAGCCACCCCCGACGAAGGCGATGTCGGCAAGGGCGTACAGGTCGCCGAGGACACCGACGCGATCGACCACGACGACGTCGGCGGCGGTGGCCCCGGTCCCGCCTAACGTTGCGCTGCGAAGCTGCGCCGACGCTGCCCATTCCCGGATCGGAGCGAGGTGGGCCGGCGTCGGCTCGTGGGGGGCGATGATCGTGCGAAAGCGCGGCGCGGAGCGGTGAAGCTCGGCGATCGCCGGCAGTAGCGCGCGCTCATCGGCGGGCCAGCTCGAGCCGACGACGAGCGTCGGACGGTCGGACCGCAACGGCTGGAGCAGCCCACTCGCGCGATCCACTCGAGCAGCGCGAGCGATCACCTGATCGAAGCGGGTATCGCCCGTGACGCGGACCGCCTCAGGGCGGCACCCAAGGGCGACGAGACGAGTGGCATCGTCCCGGCTGATCGCGCCGACGACGTCGAGCGCCGCGTACGCGTCGCGAAGCAGCAGCTTCGCGACGGGGTGGGTGCGCGACGACCCCGGGGCGAGCGTGGCACTGAGCAGGGCGAGCGGGATGTCCCGGCGCTTTGCCTCCTCGACCAGCGTCGGCCAGACATCGAGCTTGCTGAAAACGAGAGCGGAGGGCCGAAGCGCGTCGAGGGCGGCACGCGCGGCGCTCCGCGTGTCGAACGGCAGGACGTCCCGCACATCGACATCGAGCGCCTTCGCGAAGGACTCCGCGCTCGGCGAGAACCAGGTATAGGCGAGCTGGATCTCGGGGTGTGCCGCGCGCAACGCTTCCAGCACCGGCCTCGCCTGGAGGCCCTCACCGACGGACGGTGCGTGGAACCAGAGGAGGGGGCGGGAGGCGTCGCGGCGTTGCCGCCCCCACGCGATGAATCGTTCGCGCACATCGCGCCTCGCGCTGAACGAGCGGCGTACCTTGCCACCCCCCGGTGGCGCGACCGCCGCCGCCGCTTCCGCGAGGGAGCCGGCCGCCGCGTAGGCGAAGCGGACGATCGGATTCACGCGTTAGGCGCCGCGCGGCGCGCCGGTCGAGGGCGGATCAGCGTGCGCCGGCGAGCGCCTTGTCGAGCGCGGCGCGGAACTCGGGGAGCGGTACCGCGCCCTCGATCTGGTCGCTTCCGAGGAAGAACGTCGGCGTCGCGTTCACACCGGCGGTCGTGGCGCGGGCCTGGTCGGCGAGGATCATCGGCCGGGTCGCATTCGACTCGATGCAGCTGCGATACGGCCCGGCAGCGACCCCGACGCTGGTGGCGAGAGAGTCGAACATCGCCTTCGGATCCGCGAGCTCGGCCCACTGGCCCTGCGCCCGGAAGATCGCATCGTGCATCTCCCAGAACTTCCCCTGCACCGATGCGCACATCGCGGCTTCAGCGGCGGGCATCGCGTTCTTGTGTCCGGACAGCGGGTAGTTCAGATATGCGATTCGCACCTTGCCGGTGGCCACATAGTCGCGTATTACTGTCGCGAAGACCTCGTCATGCCACTGGCGGCAGTACGGGCACTGAAAATCGCTGACCATGACGAGCCAGAGCTTCGCCGAGCTGTCCCCACGGATCCGGCCCTGGTCGGCTTTCGCGAGCACGCTCGAGGAGTCACTGGCGCGTGTGGCGAGGGCTGACGCGGCGGAAGTGGTTGGTCCCGCTGCGGTGGGTGCCGGCGAATGTGCCGAGGAGGGCTCGGGAGCCGAGCAAGCGGCGAGGGCCGCGGCGATCAGGAGGGTTCGCGAGGAGATCAAGTTTTTGAGAGCTGCAGCGTGGGTGGGGTTAGTCCCTTCTGGGCTGGAAGCTAGGCGCGGCTCGGTCAGCGCGCGAGTGGGTTGGGTTCCGGCGCGATTGCTGCACGGCGGTTCCGGCGATGGCGTCGGGGTGAGTAGCAGCTGGAGGGGAGCGGGTACAAGGGGGCATGTCTCTTGCACCTGTGCCTTCGTTCATGAGCGCCGGCGAGACTGCCGCACGCGCCCTCGGCACTCGACCGGTCGCTTCTCCAAATCTGGAGAGGCAGATACGGCGATGGCCGCGACCGCACATTAATCCGGAGTGGAGGTTTCATGCGCATCATGCGACGCGGGATCGCGACGCTCACGTGCGCGCTGGCCGCGACGGCTGTCGCCGCCGCGCGGGTAGACGCGCAGCAGTCCGATCCTTACCACGCGACACTGTACCAGGGAACCGGGTTGGTGACGATCCCGGTAGCGTGGGTCTCGCCGACCTCGTTCGATGCGTGGTTCGCCATCAGCGGGAAGAACCTGCCGCAGTTCGACGTCCTTGGTTTCCCCGTGAAGCAATCCTTCGCGAGCGCCTGGAACTCGAACGTCGCGCTTGATGTGCACATGTTCGGGCGGGCGTCGGTTGGCGTCGCCGCCTACGACCAGAACATCGACTACGGCTTCTTCGGCCAGGTCCTGCTGCTCCAGGACAAGGTCGGAACGCCACTCCCGGGAGTCGCGCTTGGCATCCGGAACCTCGGACCAGGCAAGCACGAGGACCGGTTTTACATCGCACATGACATCCGCCTGCAGAATGGCAAGTACACGAAGATGGTGGGCGATCAGTTCCTGGGCTTCAGCACCGCACCGTCTATCTACGGCGTGCTGACGAAGCAGTTCACCCTCGGCTCGCCGACAGCGCAGACCCCGAGCCCGCAGCTCGGTTTCACCCTCGGCTACGGCAACGGGGTATTTTCCGAGGACGGCGGGCTTGGTGACGCATACAACGACAAGGGCACGATCGCCAAGGGGCTCTTCCTCGGCGGCCGCTACTCGATGCACCCGTCGCTCAATACGACGCTCGAATTCATGGCCGAGAACGACGGATTCGACTACAACGCCGGAGTGGTGTACGACTGGCGCGGTCTGTCGGTGGGCGTCTACGGTACCGAGCTCGAAGAGGGCGGCCGCAAGACGACGGGCTACGGGATCTACAACTACACGAAGTACAACGTTTCGCTCGGCTACAGCGGCAACATCATCGACATCTCGCGCGGCGTCCTGCTCCGCACCCGGATCACGGAGCTGACGCGGGAGCAGCAGCGCCTCAACGCCGAGATCGAAGTCCGCGGCCGGCGCATCAAGGGGCTCGAGGTCGCGCTGCGGAAGGCGCAGGCTGGAGAGCTCGCGGGGATGGCGGCACGACGTGCAGAGCTGGAGAAGTCGGTACAGGAAGAGCGAGAGGCGATCCAACGCGCCGAGGAGCGGCTGAGAAGCATCCAGCAGAATCCGACCGCGCCGCCGACGCCCCCGGCGAGCAATCCGCCACAGAACTGACGAGGCGATCGAGAACCGATGAGAATGACACGTTTTTCCGCCGCGGTCGCCGGCGCGGCGCTTCTGACGCTCGTCGCCCAACGCGCGGACGCTCAGCAGACCTTTCCGCAGACGATCTACTGGGGCTCCGGCCTCATCGACATTCCCGCCGCGTGGGTCGGCCCGATCCCGGGTGACTTCGCGATCAACTATTCGGCGAAGCGCTTTGACGCGGATCCGAATTCACTGAAGATCAACTACAACAACCGGCTCAACTCCCAGCTCACCTTCTCGATCTCGGGATGGGGAGTCGTCGAGGGGGGATGGGCTGCCTACTCGTCGAATCCGGAGTGGGGGTTCTTCGGCCACGCACTGCTGGTCAACCAGCAGCACCTCCGTGCCCGGGGCGGGGCAGCGGGTTGGATGCCAAGCGTCGCGGTCGGCGTCCGGAACCTCGGCCCCTACAAGCACATCGACCGCTTCGGCGTCGGCTATAACCTGCTCCCGCTCAGCGGCGGCGATCCCAACCAGCATCACGACGCCGACTCGCTTCACCAGTCGTTCAACACCGCCAACACGGTGTACGGCGTGGCAACGGAGTCCTTCTCGCTGACCGACATCCGGCCCAACTGGGCGGACCTCGACCTGTCATTCACCGCGGGATACGGCAACGGCCTTTTCAGCGACCATGGCAATCTCCCGGTCGAACAGTACGCGAAGCACTCCACGGGTGGCCTGGTCTATGGTGGCAAGGTCGACTTCAACGCGACCCCGAACCTGGGCGTCACGCTGATGGCCGAAAACAACGCCTGGGACTACAACATCGGCGGCGTGCTGAACTATCGCGGAATTCGCGGCGGCATCTACCTCACCGAGCTCGGTGCCGGCTCCGCGGCGAGCGACACTTCGAGCAACCCGACGAACGCGCAGCGCGCGACGCGCATCTACAACTACAGCAAGGTTGTCTTCGCGCTCGGGTGGCAGAGCAATCTGTTTGCGCTCTTGAAGGGCAACTTCCTGCAGAACCGCGCCGCGGAACTGGAGCGCGCGCGCCAGGCATTGCTCGCCGAGATCCAGGCGCGGCAGCAGCGCATCGCCGCACTCGAGCTCGAGATCAATCGCTATGAGGCACAAAATCTGCTTGAGCTCGAACAACGGCGAGCACAGGCGGAAGCAGAGCTGAGCGCGGAGCGTGAGGCACTGAAGCGGCTCGAAGATCGCCTCCGTCGCGTCGAATCACAGACCGGTAACCCGACCCCGACGCCCCCGACGAACCCGCCGCAGCGCTGATCGCGGCGAACCCTGATCTCAGAGAAGTGGCGATGAAGCGAATTGTGGTGGCCATGATGGCCCTGGTTGCGGTTGGTGCGTCGACGCGCGCGAGTGCGCAGGAAAACGCCAACCAGCAGGCGTACAAGCAGAAACGCGAAGAGCTGGTCAAGGAGCTGCAGCAGGCGCAGGCGCAGCTTGCCGACATCCGCTCGCAGCGTGTCCAGCTTCAGGCGCGCATCGAGAACGTCATCGCGCAGATGATGCAGCAGCGCGCGCAGGCGCTCCTGATGAGCAACGAGATGAACGCCCTGCAGCAGCTCGACGCGATGCTGACGTCCTCGCAGGACAACCTCGTCGAGCAGCGCGACCGGTTCACGACCATCGCGAACGCGGTTCGCCGCCGGTCGGGGGCGGTACTGGTGGTCCTGCTCCGAGCGGATTCCTCGTCGGGCCCGGGCCAGCTGCTCGGCGCGACGACGCTGCAGGTCGACAACGCCCCGGTCGAGAGCCGGACGTACACGGTGACGGCGAACGGCGCGCTGCGGATGGGTGCCGTCGACCAGCTATACCGCGCGGACGTCCTCCCGACTCCGCATACGGTATCGATCAACGTGACGGTGAATGGCCAGCCGATGACGCAGACGGTGAACGTGTCAGCGGCGGGTGAGACGGTAACGTACGTGCAGTTCGCGGTGCGGAATGGCCAGGTCGTCCCGACGACGTGGACGAGCCGCGGCACCACACCGTTCTGACGCGGGCATCCAGGGTGTCTATGTTTCGCACAGCAGGTCTCGTTGCGCTCCTCGCGGGAGCCGCGCCGCTCGCGGCGCAGGTGACTCCCGCGCCGACGCGCCCGGACAGTGCCCGCCCGGCGGCGATGGCGCCCGCGGGCGACAGCGCGGCGGCGACCACGACAGCGAAGCGGGACACCGCCGTCGTACCGGTCGCGGATCAGGCACGCGGCGTCGACGCGGAGATTCGTGTCGCGCTGTACGAACTGATGGACGATCGGTACATCCCGGCACTGAGCCGGCTCCAGTGGCTTTCTGCTTCACCGGTTGCGCTGACGGACGCCTCGGCGAACGGCGCGCTGCGCGGGCGCGAAGACCTGGCCTTCCTCCTGTCGCAGTCGTACTACCGCCTGGGGATGGACAGCGCGTTCCGTGCAACCGCGACCCCGCTCGTCGCCTCCAGCTCGAGCGCACGGTTCGGGCGGCTTCTCCGCAGCCAGCTGCTGCTCGATGCGTACCGGCACGGCGACTTCGCCGGCGCGATCCGCATGGCGAGCACGATCGGCGCCGAGGATCAGGGGCTGGCGACGCTGGTCGCCGGACTCGCCGCCTACCAATCGGGTGACATCGCCGGCGCCAAGCAGCGCTTCGCGACCGCGCGCGCCAGTGCGGCGCCGTACGGACAGTACGCGCAGTACATGGAGGCGCTGACGACGCTCCGGTCGGACACGACGCAGCGCGCCGCGGCCGTGACTTCGCTCGAGACGCTGGCGTCGACGGCGACCGGCGAGCTTCAGGATCAGGTTCGCCTGACGGCGGCCGAGGTTGCCTACGAGGGTGAGCGGTACGACGACGCGGCACGCCTCGCCGGGCAGGTCTCGCCGAGCAGCGGGCTTGCGGCGCAGGCGCTGCTGACGCGTGCGTGGGCGCTCTACAAGGGAAACAACATCGCCGCCGCCGGCCAGGCGTTCGACGAATTCGCGACCCGCTATCCGCAGCTTCCCGAGCGCGACGAGTCGCGGCTGATGGCCGGCCAGGCCCTGCTGCAGCTCGGTCGGACGAGCGACGCGGCGAACGTCTTCCGCACTGTCGCGGACTCGGCGGCCAGCGAAACGCGCAGCCTTCAGGCGCAGGCGCAGAGCAGCATGAGCCAGGCGGCGCGCGCCCTCGTCCAGGCGCGGGCAGCCGGGTTCCTGTTCATCAACGACCCGGCCAATGGCAAGACGATCGCCCTCGACGATGCGGCGGGCTCGGAGCGGCAGGTGCTCGCCGCTGCCTTCGGCGATTCGGCGACGGGCATCGTGCCCACGGTGTCGGCAGCGGAGATCATCTCGCTCGACGACATGTCCCGCCGGTTCGATGCACTGACGCCTGCCGGCGACCTGCCACGCCGCATCGTCTTCGCGCCGGCTTCGGCGACGAAGAATCCGCAGGAATTCGCGGCGCGCTCACAGGCACTCTATGCCGCGGACGCCGCGGTCGTCGTCGCGCAGCATACCCTCGCCGAGCTGCTCGCATCGCAGCAGCGGCAGATCGCGCTGCTGCAGCAGCTGCAGACGCGCCTGAACTCCGACGCCGATGCGATGTCGGCGACGGCGGCGAAGCTGACCGCCGCGCGCGATTCCCTCGCGCGCCTCGCGGTCGCGCTCGATGCGGCGTCGGTTCGCCTGCGCCAGATGTTCGTCGCCCAGATCAATACGACGCGCATGATGGCCAACGAGAACCGTGCCTCGCTCGACAGCGTGAAGAGCGTGCTTACCGGGGCGCAGGGCACTCCCGAGTACACGCTCCTCGACACCGAGTCGCAGACAGCGACCGCGTATCTGCAGCTCGCCGACATCATCGAGCGCGGCCTCGACAACGCCCTCGGTCATCACCCGGTGTTCGCCAAGCGCGACTCGATCAACGCTCACAGCCAGCAGCTGGCGACGCTTCTTGGCGAGAGCCAGTCGGCGCTCGCCACCGCGAGGCAGGCGGTGACGGACGAGATCACCCGCCTGCAGAGCGGCGGCTCCGATCGCGCGCGCTCGCTGCAGGCGACGCTCGCGGCGGCCGAGTCGCGCCGTACCGCGGCCGAGAACTCCCTCGTGGGCATCGTCGACGCCGAGCTTCGCGCTCGCGCCACCGAGATGATCGCGAGCCTGAAACGTGATACCGAAGCGGCGGAGTTCGGCTCCGCGAGCGCTTCCTTCTTCCAGGCGATCGATGCCGGCCAGACCCCGACGGCAGGTACGACGAGCAGCGCGAGCATCGCGCCGGTTCGTGGTGCCGCGGCGGGTGCAGATGCGGCCGCGAATCGCCAATCCCAGCCGCAGCAGAAGTAGACCATGATGCGAGCCTTACGCATTCTGACCGCGGCGCTCGTCGCCGCTCCCGTCGCGCTCAGCGCGCAGGCGACGCCTGCCCGCTGGGTGAGCGCGGTGCACGCGGCCGACGATGCCGCGCTGGATTCGGCGATCACGAAGCTCGAGAGCTTCCTCGCCGAGTACCCGACGAGCAACGTCAGGCCTAACGCCCTCCTGCAGCTCGGCGAGCTGCTGGTGCGGCGCGCCGACGAGCAGTTCGCGCAGTCGCAGCGGGCCGGCGCGGCCGGCGACTCGACGGCGGCCGGCCCGCGCGAAGGGCAGATCCGGCCGAACTATGCGCCGGCGATCGCCCGCTACGAGGAGCTCGTTCGGCGCTACCCGACGTTCGATCGGATCGACGCCGCCGCCTACACCCTCGGCACGCTCTACAACGCCGAGCTCCGCTACGCGGACGCGGCGCGCATGTTCGAGATGGTCACCACGCAGGACAGCTCGCGCTTCCGCGGTGAGGCCTTCTTCCGGCTCGGCGACGCCGAGTTCGAGCTGGCGTCGAAGGAGCGTGGGGCCGCCCGCAAGTCGCTGTTCGCCAGGGCAGCGACGGCCTACGAGCAGGCAACGAAGATCAATCCGCCCAACAGCGACATCTACTTCCTCGCGCTCTACAAGCTGGGCTGGTCGTACTACAACCAGGCCACGCAGACGAGCCAGGAGGAGTACAAGCAGGCGGTCAACGTGTTCGGCGAGCTGGTCGCCGCGTACGACAAGCTGACTCCCGAACAGCAGTCGCGCCTCGGCCTACGCGGTGAGGCGATCGAGTACATGGCAATCGCCTTCACCCAGGTCGGCGGATCGCAGGCGGCGAGCCAGTATTTCGAGGCTCACGGCGGCGCCCCCTACCAGACGACGGTCCTTCGTCGCGTGGCCACGGGGCTTCGCGACCAGGGCGACTTCAAGGGCGCGGTTCAGGCGTTCGGCACACTGCTCCAGCAGTCCCCGACGGATTCGAGTGCGCTCGACATCCAGAAGGAGATCGTCGACATCTATCAGAACCGGATGATCGAGTTCGACTCGGCGCAGGCTGCACGCCTCCGGCTGGTCGAGAACTTCGCACCCGGTTCGGCGTGGGCCCAGGCCAACCCGTCGCTCGCCGACTCGGCGCGGGTTGCGCGCGAAGGGGCGCTCCGCGAGAGCGGACAGTTTCTGCTGGCGAGCGCACAGCAGGGCAACAAGGCCCGCTTCGGCGAGGCGGCGCAGCTCTATTCGCGCTATCTCGGTGAGTTCGCGCAGTCGGACAGCGCGCAGGCGGTCAACAACTACTACGCCGTTGCGCTGCTCGGTCAGGGCGATTTCGCCGGGGCCGGCGCACAGTTCGCGAAGACCGCATTCGAGTACAAGGACACGAGCGGCCCGATCGCACAGGAAGCCGGGCGGAACGCGATCGTCGCCTACGATTCGGCGCTCGTGCACAACAAGAGCGACCGCGCGACGCAGGATGCCTTCTTCTCGACCGTCGACCGCTTCGTCGCGCAGAACAAGGACAGCGACCTGGCGAAGAAGGCGCTGATCCAGAAGGGTCGCCGCGCATCGGAGGTCGAGCGCTGGGACGTACTGCAGCAGACCTTCCAGACGTACGCGCAGAACTATCCGGATGACCCGTACACGCCGACCGCGCAGAAGCTGGTTGGCGACGCACTGTACAAGCAGGGGCAGTACGCCGAGGCGCAGGTGCAGTGGGAGGCGGCGCAGCAGTACGCTTCCTCGAAGGGCCGCCGCGCCCTCGCCGACAGCATCTCGACGCTGCGCACGAAGGCCGCGGCGACGTTCGCCGATACCCTCGTCAAGCAGGGGAACTACGAGCGGGCGGCGGAAGAAGTGTACGTCGCCTACGCCGACAAGAACCCGTCGTCGGAGAAGGCGGCCGGCGCGCTGCGCGATGCGATCGCGACCTACATGCTGGCCGACAGCGCGGCTCGTGCCCGCAACGACGCCGATGCGTCGCGGAAGGCACGGCAGCGGGCGATCGACCTTTCGAACCGGTACGCGTCGACCTATCCGAATGACAAGTACCGCGTGACGTATCAGGCGCTCGCCGCTCGACTGCTCGGTGAGACTGGACAGCGCGACCAGGCGATCGAAGCTCTCCGCAGCCTGATCTCGCAGAACAAGAGCTTTACCGGGCGCTCCGATGCCATGGTGCAGCTCGCGGTCACGCTCGATTCGGCCGGGAAGAAGACGGAAGCGGCGCAGGCCTACGAGCAGTTCGCCGCGGCGTATCCGAGCGACAAGCGGGCGGCCGACGCGCAGTACAATGCGGCGGTGACCTACGCCGAGGCTGGCGACAGCGCGACCGCGGCGCAGGCGTACGCGACGTTCGCCTCGCGCTTCCCGCGCGATTCGCGGGCGGCGCAGGCGCGGCAGCAGCGGATCTCCCTGCTCCAGGCATCGGGTGACTCCTCCGCGGCTCGCGCCGAGCTGTCGCGGCTGTGCAGCGGGAACATCAGCGCTGACCTCAAGGCGACGTGCGCGGCGCAGACCGGCGATCGCTACTTCCGCTCGGGTGCCTCGCTGTTCGGCGCTTACCGGGACGAGCAGCTGGTCATCGCGAGCAAGTCGAAGCTGACCGCAGCGGGGGTGAAGGCAGCGTCGGCGAAGAAGCAGCGGCTGCTCAAGCAGCTCGCGGATCCCTTCACCAAGGCGATCGCGACGGGAGATCCGAAGGCACTGGCCGCCTCCACGTACTACCTCGGGCTCGCGCAGTGGAACTACGGCGACTTCCTGAAGAACGTGCAGCTGCCGGAAGGGCTGACGGACGCCGAACGCGCCGCGGCGACGCAGGGCTCGGCGCAGCAGGCGGAAGCCTACTACGCGCAGGCGAAGAACACCTGGCAGGCGCTCGTCCAGAAGGCGGACGCGGATGCAACGCTGAAGAACGATGCAGGCGCGGCGCCATGGATCGAGCGGGCGCGGAATGCGCTGAACGGAAACGTGGACGCCAACCCGCCGACCGCCGCGCGCAACCGCGCGGCGCCGGTGGTGGGAGAGTAATGATGAAGCACGCGAAGCTTGGCCTCGTCGTCGCGGTGGCGCTGGCGCTTCCAGCAGCGATCCAGGCCCAGAATACCAAGCAGCCGGTGAAGCGCCGCCAGCAGCCGATCGAGATCCGCGGCCAGGTGCCGACCCCTCAGGTCGTGACGGTGCGGCCGCGAGAGGTGCCGACGTACAGCCGGCAGGTGCTCTACCCCCGCTTCTACGACCACGATTTCTGGCCGTCGATCCTTCCGGCGTACCAGCTCGTGACGAAGCGCCAGATGACAGGCGTGGTGCCCGTCGACTCGGTGACTGCACGGGCCGATAGCGCGGCGGCGAACCCCTCGCGCGTCGCCGCGCCTGCGGGCACGGTGCCGGCGACGCCCGCCGACAGCGTTAGGCAGCAGGCGCCGGTTGCGCGCCCGGACTCGGTCACACCGCCGCCCGGCACGCCTCCTGCTCGTACGTCGCTGTAGAACACATCACAATCCTTTTCTCAAGTCACGCACTCGTCGGGAGACGCTAGGTCATGAATACGGTCATTGAGTGGTACAGGAACGGCGGGATGGTCATGAACTTCATTCTCGCCGTCGCGGTGATCGGACTCGCCGTGTTCATCGAGAGATTCTACACGATCGTGATCAAGTCGAAGATCAACGGCCGTGCGTTCATCGACCGCGTCGTCCAGCTCGTGCGCGCCGGCAAGATCGATGATGCGATCAAGCTCTGCGCGCAGTCGAAGGCGGCGCTTCCCGACATGGGCCTCCTCATCCTCCGCAGCCGGACGCGCGACGAGGGTGACCTGCAGAACGTCGCCGACGCCGCGTCGCTCTCGGTGATTCCGCGCCTGACGCGCCGGCTGCAGTACCTGCCGATGCTCGCCAACGTCGCGACGCTGCTCGGTCTTCTCGGAACGATCTTCGGCCTGCGTCACGCCTTCGCCGCGGTCAGCTCGGCGTCGGCGACTGAGCGCTCGTCCCAGCTCGCCGCGGGTATCGCGGTGGCGCTGAACGCGACGGGCTTCGGCCTCATGGTCGCCGTTCCGCTGTCGGTCGCGCACGCGTATCTGGTGAGCCA
>DASSZC010000463.1:0-4986 GCA_035702925.1 Gemmatimonadaceae bacterium
TCGAGTGGATAGGCGAAGGACGTCAGGTCCTCCGGCGAGTAGTTGGCGTCGAAGGAACGGCGCAACGCCTCCGATGTCGCGACGGTGCTCTTCGACTCGAGGCTCGCCCCCTCGTCGCGGAGCGTCAGCGCGGCGGCGCGAAGCGCGACCTTCTCAGCCGCGTCACGGGCGCGGCGTGCCGTCGCATCGATCAGTGCCGCGCCCTCGAGGAACTCGAGCGAGACATCGACGTTCGCCGCGATCTTCTTCTCGAGCCCGGAGCGCCAGGTCCCGAAGCGGTCGGTCCACGCTTCGACCGTGAAGCTCCAGCGCCCTATTCCCTCGAGCGTGAAGCTGCCGAACCAGCGATCCCTGTCCTGGTCGTAGGCCATCGGCACGGTGCGGCACTCGCCGTCGGGGGTCTCGCAGCGCACACGCGCGGCGAGGAGATCGTGTCCGTCCTTGAAGATGTCGGCGCCGACCTCGAGGCGGTCACCGACGAGGCGCTTCGCCGGGTAGCGCCCGCCCTGCACGTCGGGTGAGACGCACTCGACCACGATCGGGACCGCTGGTCGCCGCGCCTGCTTCGGCATGCTCGATTTCATTCTTGTCGCTTTCACGTTCACTGGCTGAGTCCACCGGCGTCCTTCGCCGAACGTCACCTCGAATCGAGGAGTGGGGTCCGAGAGGGGGGCAAGAGCCGTTCCGGTGGTGATCCCCGTTACCGCCAACCACATGCCGCGCGCCGCCGCGCGCGGGCGCGTCGCGCGCATCGCGACGTTAGAATTCGCGAATGTCCCCCGCTCGCTGGTTTCTCGTCGCCCTCTCATTTGCCGCCGCGCTCGCTGTGTCGGCGTGGGTCGTGGTCTCCAGCTGGCCGCAGGGGGGAGGATCCATGGTGCTGCCGCTGCGCGCGCATCTCTTCGCGCTCGCGCTCACCGGCCTCGACGTCGCCGCGCGCGCGACGAAGCTCCGCTGGAGCGCACGCGCGATCGGCTTCGAGCTCCCCGTTCGACCCGCCCTGCGGGCAACGCTCGGCGGCGACTTCGGCGGCGCGATCACTCCCTCGCGATCGGGCACCGAGCCGACGCGCTTCCTCATCCTCACCGAGGCGAAGATCGGGGCTGGGAATGCGATGGTGCTGCTCTTCACCGAGCTCGCCCTCGAGGTGTTGTCCCTCGTCATCTTCGTCATCGCGCTGACCGTCGCGCTCCCGCGGCTGGGCGGCGCCCTCGCCGGTTTCGCCGGAGTCGTCGGTGGCTTCCTCGCCCTCCTCGTCGGCGGGCTGGCGATCGCATCGATCCTCTCGCATCCGGACCGGCGTCGCGGACCGCCCCCGCGGTGGGCGGGATTTCTCGGGCTGCACGCGATCCGCTGGCGCCGGCTGCAGCAGACGTTGCGTCAGCTTCGCGAGCGCCTCGGTGCGCTCAAGCGCGCGAAGAGGGGCTGGGCATTCGCCGCGCTAGCCGTCTCGCTGTTGCACGTAGCGGCGCGCATCTCGGTGCTCGCCGCGCTCGTGCTGACCGTCGCACCCTCGGTCTCGCTCGCCCCGCTGATCCTCTGGCCGCTCACGCTCTACTACGGCGCGGGGATCGCACCCGCCCCCGGGGGCGGCGGGGTCGTCGAAGTCGCCTACCGCGGTGCACTCGGCGGCATCATCCCCGCCGCCTGGCTCGGCGCCTCACTCGTCTGGTGGCGCTTCTATACGTTCTACCTCCCGATGCTCGCCGGGGCCATCGTCGCCGGCCGCGCCGTCCGCCGCGCGATCCGCAGCGGTGCCGAGGAGGAAGCGGATGACGGCGACGACTCCGGAGAGGAGCGGCCCGGGTTGAGCCATACCGCGCGCAGCGCCTGAGCGATGACGTACGACCCCGGCCTCGTCGCCCGCATCGCCGATCTCCTCCCCGCCGCCGAGATCCGCACCGCCCGCCAGAAGAACGTCTTCGGCGGCCGCGGCTTCCTCCTCGGCAAGTCGACGTTCGTGATTGCCTGGCGCGACGGCCTCCTCGTGAAGGTGCCTCGCCCCGAATACGAAGCGGCGCTCGCCCAGCCGGGGGTGACGCCTTTCGCCCCCGACGGCGAAAGCCCGATGAGCACCTGGGTGGTCGTTCCGCCTGACCTCATCGCCGACGACCCCGACCTGATCGATTGGCTCACCCTCGCCGCCAGGTCGATCCGCTGACAGCGCAAGGCCTAACGATAGGAGAAGGTTTGTTCACACCTCACTCGTCACTACTCGGCACTTTCACACCTCACCGCTCACTCGTCGCGGGGCCTTCACACCTCACTACTCCGTTGTCGCGCCACTCCCGTCACGGGGTCGAGCAGAGCATCCTCGATCCGCGTACATCAGTGCCCATCGCGCCCGCCGGCAGCAGCGGGTCGGTGACCGTCGCGTAACCGTGGATGCTGTCACCGGTCACCCCGATCCGCGCCGTCACCGATTGCGTCCCCTCACCGAGCTCCAGCTTCACCGAATCCGCGCTGAGCACCAGCCAACTCGCGCGCGCCGAGAGCTGGAAGGGTGGCGCTCCCGGTGCGGGTCGGAGGAATCGCCAGCTTCCTCCGGCTGACGCGTCAGTGTCGGGGAGCAGTTCGACCTGAGCCGGCACCAACCCGGCCGCTGAACGAATTGCGGCAACGCTGGACTGCGACGCCGCATTCTCGATGTAATAGCACCCGGCCAATCGCTGCACCTCGGCATCGAGCGCTCGCGATTCGTCCGTACGCATGAGCGCTCCCCTCGCTGCAGCCGGCGCGCTCGCCTTCATCCGCGGTGATGCCTTCGCTGCGCCGCGCACCCTGAGTCCAGCGTCGGCCGCGCGCCGCTCCTCGCGCAGCTCTGCGCTCGCATCGGCGACCGGCGGCGTCGCCTGCGCTGCCGGTGCGGCGCTCCCCGCGGTCATCGTCGCCCTGCCCCCCGCACCAGCGATGGCTCCAGCGTTAGGCGACTCGGCCAGCCTTGGCATCGCGTACGGGATCACCTGGGGCGCGGCGACGACCTGCGGCGCGGGCGCCCGCGGAGCGACCGGCTCGTCGGCACTCGCGGTGGCTCCACTCGCCATCGACCGCTGGGCATCGACCCTTGCCTCGCGGCGCGGCGCTGCCTGCGCCGTGGACGGGGCGTTCGGCGGTGCCGCCCGCTCCCCCGCCAACGCCACGGAATCCGCTTGCACGCGCGCCGAGGAAGGTGACGCGGTGTCGTAGGACGTGGCGCTCGACACTTCGCTCGGCGACGCGACGGTGACCTCGGCCTGCTTCCCGACCGACCGCGTCGCCAGCCAGCTGACACTCCCGACCAGCACGATCGCCGCGGCCGCCCGCAACCCGGGTGACCGCCAGAGCGACGACCGTCCGATCGGGGTGATCCGCTCGTCCCTCGCCCCTTCCGGTTCCGCGGTCGGCAGCACACCGCCCGGAACCGAGTCCAGCGCCGAGAGGATTCGCGACGACGCGGCGAGCAGCCCGCGCGCCTCCGTCACCGCCGCCGCGCACTGCGCGCACTCCGCCACGTGCGCCTCGAAGGCGCGCGCGTCCTCGGCGCCGAGCGCCCCGTCGAGCCAGGCGTGGATCGTTCCTTCGTCAGGATGCTGCATTTCCCTCTCCCGCATCGCGCCTCTGCAGCGCTTCGTATGCCTCGACCAGGCGCCGCCGCGCCCGCGACAGCGTCGTGCCGATCGAGCCCACCGACAGGCCTAACGCCGCGGCGATCTCCGGATAGTCCAGCCCTTCCTCGCGCATCAGCAGCGCGAGGCGGTCGCGCTCGGCGAGCGCGTCGACCGCGCGGCGGGCGAACGCCGCCTCCTGCGCCCGCTCGAGCGAGGTCGGCTCCGGCTCGGCCGCCTCCTGCGCCCGTGCTTCCTCGCGCAGCAGCACGAGATGCTTCCTCCGTCGCGCGTCACGCCGCGCTTCGTCGCGCACGAGGTTGTTCGCCACGGTGAACAGCCACGCCCGCTCGTTGGTGAGCGTCCGCTGCCGCAGCGCACGGACGAACGTTTCCTGCGCGACCTCTTCCGCCCAGTCGCGGTCGCCGAGCCGGCGCGTCAGGTAACGCACCAGGGTGTCGTGATAGGTACGGAACAGCTGCTCGGCGTCCATGCGACCAGTCTACCAGTCCGCGCCGACCGCGGCGACCTGCCTCTCGCTGAGCTGCTCGTCCCCGTCGGCGGCAACTTCGACCGCGACCTTTCGGCCGAAGACGATCACCCGGTCACCGAGCCCGAACGGGTCGGCCAGCTCCGGTACCGCGCGGAGCAGCGCGAAGTACGCGGCGGAGTACGGTCTCACCCGCACCTTCCGCACGCTCGCCATCGACGACGCGTCGCCGCGCGCGTCGGTCCAGACGCTGTCGCGGAGGACGAACAGCCGGGCGCCGATCCGCCGCGAGACCGTGCTCTCAGTCGCGCTGCTCGCCGAATCCGCCTCGGCCAGCGAGCGCGCCTCGCGCTGCATCGACGATGCCTTCGCCCTCGCGAAATCCGACGCGATCGGCGCTGCCTGCGGCGCGGCCGCCCGGTCGGCGCGACCGGCGCCCGCACCGGCCTGGCCGCGCAGCATCGGCGTGGCCGCGACGTTGTTCGGTTCCTGGACGAGGTACGAGGTGAACTCGGTTGGGATCGCGTAGCGCTCGCCTAACGTGCGGATCTCGTCGTTCATCTCGGTGGAGGCGCCGCCGCGCCGCTTTTCCGCCGTCAGCCAGCCGATGCGCTGCGTCGCCCACAGCCGCGGGACGAAGGCGTTGCCGCGCTCGCGGTCGGGGAAGGTCACCCGCTCCGACCACTCGACCGGACCGCTCGACGACTGCCCGCTGAAGCGGAGGGTGGCCGGCCCGTCGCCCTCGTAGCGGGCGAGGACGACGAGGTCCTGGCCGGCGAAGAGGTCGGTTGGACCGTTAGGCAGCACCCGGTCGAGGCGTACTCCGTCGGCGCGCACCCGCAGGTCGGTGACGATCGGGTCGGTCAGCCGCGACGCGACCACGCTCACCGCGCGCTCGACGTCCTCGTCGGG
>DASSZC010000398.1:0-8101 GCA_035702925.1 Gemmatimonadaceae bacterium
CCGGCCGACCTCGTGATGTACGCGGCGATGGTGCTCGCCGTGCTCGTTCTCCGCCGGCGCGCGCCGCTGCTCGAGCGCCCGTACCGCACGCCGGCCCTTCCGCTCACCACCGCGATCTACGTCGGCCTCGCCCTCGCCCTCGTGATCGACCTCGCCTGGCTCGCGCCGGCGACCTCGGGGATCGGCTACCTCATCGTCGGCAGTGGCATCCCGGTCTACGCGCTCTGGCGCCGCGCGCGCCGTAACGCCAGCCGGCGCCCAGGCTGGTGAGTGGCGATGGCCGGTGATGGGGCGGCGATCCGGGTCGGGACGGCCGGCTGGTCGCTCCCGCGAGCCGTGCAGGGGGAATTTCCCGGCGAGGGTCCGCACCTCGCGCGCTACGCGCGGGTCCTTCCCGCGGCCGAGATCAACTCCTCGTTCCACCGGCCGCACAAGCCGAGCGTCTACGCCCGCTGGGCGGCGGCAACGCCGGCGTCGTTCCGTTTCGCCGTGAAGATCCCGAAGACGGTCACGCACGGGCAGCGGCTCGCCGACGCCGAAGCGCTGCTCGCCGCGTTCGTGGTCGAGGCGCAAGCGTTAGGCGACCGCCTCGAGTGCCTGCTCGTCCAGCTCCCACCGAGCCTCGCCCTCGATCGCGAAGTCGCGCGCCGCTTTTTCGCGGTCCTCCGCGAGCTGTGGTCGGGCGACGTCGTGCTCGAGCCTCGTCACGAGACGTGGTTCACGGCGGAGGCGAACGCGATGCTGGAGGAGCTGCGCGTCGGCCGCGTCGCGGCGGACCCGGTGCGCGCAGCGGGCGGCGACGTGCCGGCGGGGTGGCCAGGGATCGCCTACTATCGGCTGCACGGCTCGCCGCGGACGTATTACTCGTCGTACCAATCCGAATATCTCGCCACGCTCGCCGACAGCCTCGTTGCGCACCGGCGGGCGGGGGTTCGCAGCTGGTGCATCTTCGACAACACAGCGAGCGGGGCTGCAGCCGGCAACGCACTCGAGCTGATGCGCCTGCTCGCCAGCCGCGAGTGATCGCTGGCGCGTGAGGCGACGGGTGGGTGCCTAACGCGCAGCCACTGGAAACGAGAAGGGGAGCGGCGCCCCGCGCCGCTCCCCTTCTCGCGCGCCACCGCGAGGTGACGCTGGACGTTCGATTTTTTTCGAGCTCTAGCTGGCGACGACTTCGGCGGTCGGCTCGGCGGCGGCTGGTGCAGCGACGGCCGGCTTCTGCGGTGCGCCGCGACGCCAGTAGCTCGGCGCCGGGGCCTCGCGGCGGGCCATCAGGTCGTCGTAGTAGGCGACGACGCGAGAGCTGACCGAGGCCTTGGTGTCCTTCGGGCTCGCCTGGAATGGGGCGTAGCGGTGACGGTCGTCGGTGGAAACGCGGAACCACCACCAGGCTCCCCGTGGCGCGGAATGGGCGCCCTCGACCTTGCAGCTGAACGTGCGCGTGCCGTCGTTGAACTCGAAACTATCGATCACGTCGTTGTCCTTGAAAGACTGTTTCGAAATATAACGCCTTGCACGCCGTCTCGCCCGACGAAGATCCCTCATCGCCCCCGAGGATCGTGCCGATGTGGCAGCGGTCGGCCTCGCGAGCGAGGTGGACCGTGAGAAGGTGGCTACTGGAACGTGCATGTCCTGCCGGGGTCTACGAGAGCGCCCGCGCGACTGGCAGTCCTATTGCGAAACGAATCCCTGTGGTGACGACACGCACTGGTTCAGGCGTGACGATCGCCATTGCGTGCTCCATGCGGCGACACTTATCGAGGCCGATGCCGACTGACCTGAAGAGCTTTGGTCTCACCGAGATGCTGCGCTGCAGCGTCGCGCTCCGGCACGCCGCGACTGGCGCGAAGAGCATGGAGGACGCGGCCAGTCGCATCTGTCGCTACCTCCACACCGCGTTCGGCACGATGAGCACCGCGGCCGGCGCCAGCGAACGGATCGGGGGCGGGGACTGCGCGCTGGTGCGGCTGTACAAGACGCATCCCTATTCGCGGCTCGACCCCTCGCTGCGCCGCTTCGCCGACAAGGCCCTCGGCGGGACGAAGGCCAAGGCGGGGATGCGCTGCCTAACGCTGCTGGCCAGCGCCGGCGACGAAGCGGAGTGGAACGACCGCACGACGTCGCGCGGCCATCGCGCGATCCCGCTCCCCAGCCCGCGGATCGTCGAGCAGGCACCGATGGTCGCGCAGCTCATCCGCCAGTTCGGGCTCGACCTCGCCGACGTCGTGTCGCCGTCCCCCGAGTTCGTCCGCGAGATGGCGGGGCGCAGCTACGGCGTCTTCCACGTCGAGAACGCCGTCGGCAGTCCCTTCATCCCGGCGCAGGATTTCGTGGAGAAATACGGCATCCGGTCGGTGATCGGCTTCGGTGGCTCGCTGCGCAGCGCCGACATCTTCGCGACGCTGATGTTCTCGCGCGTCGAGATCACCCCTGAAGTCGCCGAGCGATTCCGGACGATCGCGCTCGACGTGAAGAGCGCGCTGTTCAACTTCGAGGAAGACCAGGTCTTCAACAGCGGTCCGCGGTAGTCCCGCCGCTCGGTCGCGGCCGCCGGTATCGCGCGGACGCGCGGGCCACTTCGGAAGGGACGTCCTAACGGGGGGAACGACGATTCATCCGATTTCAGGGATCAAGGCAGATACTGCCTCGGTTGGCCACGACGAGCCCCGCACGCCACCAGGAACGATCCGAGTTATCCGTAGTGATCCCTGAAATTGTCGTTCAACCGTTAAGACTTCCCCGCGCGAGTGGCCGGGGCGGTCGTGGCCTGGCCGCCACATCGTGACCCGGTGGGACGCTCGACCGTCGTTGAGGCGTACTCCACCAACCACGATGCCTGAACTGAACCCCTCGCGCCGCCGGATCAGCACCCGGGCGCTCGCTTTTTCCTCGATCGCGCTTCTTCTCGCCAACGTCATCGCCTGCGGCGGTGGCGAGGGCGATGGTCCCGACGTCCGCGGCGCGGGGCTGCGCACCGCGCCGCTCGACGACCGGGGCCGCGCCCAGGTGTACGCGGCCGCGCTCCGTCAGGCGTTCGACGTGGACAGCGCGCTGGTGCTTCTCGTCGACCCGGCGATCCTGCCTCGCAACGGGACCTTCGCCCGCGTCGCGAAGCTGGGCGACGACGTCGTCGGCGGAATCCAGCGTGCCGGCGTCTCGCGCGGGACCTGCGAGACCGCCGAAGACCAGAGCCACACCCCACAGTGCGCGGCCCCTGGTCCGGGGTACGTCGTCCGCTTCTCCGACGTCTACCAGGGGAAGGGCGACACCGTTCGCGTCTTCCTGGCAGCGCGCCGCTTCCGTACGACCACGGGGCTGGGCCCCGCGGCGCGCTTCGCCTTCGAGACGGGATTCGAGGTGGTGAAGCAGGGAGGCGGCTGGCGCGTCGCGCGCGAGGGACGGCGGATCGCGCAGTAGGGCGGCAACCCGCCTAACGCGACGGCCGCCCCGACGAGAGCGGCCATTCGTGACATCCGGCTCGCGCTAGAACCCGAGGTACGCCCTGACCCGCGGCTCGATCCGGTCCGGCGTCCACAGCGGCGACCAGACCAGCTGCACCGTGACGTCGGCGACGCCGGGGACGGCTTTCGCCGCACGCTCGGCATCGCCCATGATCTGCGGGCCGCTCGGACAGGCGGGAGACGTCAGGCTCATGTCGACCTTCACCGACCGATCCTCGACGGCGATGTCGTAGACGAGGCCGAGGTCGATGATGTTCAGGTTGAGGTCGGGGTCCTTCACCCGGCGCAGGGCCATCTTCACCTGGTCGACGGTCGGCGGCGGCTCGCTCGCGTCGAAGGTGGGCGGGGCGGTGACAGGAAGATCCATGTTCTGAATCTCGCCGGTGTCGGGGGCGGCGACAAGCGCCGCCCCGGTGCTGCGGTGCTAGTGCTTCTTCGCGGCGCTCTTCTTCTTCGCCGGCGACTTCTTCACCGCCGCCTTCCCCGACGACGACTTCTTCACCGTCGTCTTGTGGGCCGAGCTCTTCGACCGGCTCGACTTCGCCCTGGTGGCGTGCCGCGCATTCCTGCGGTGGCTCCCCGCGCCGCGGCTGCGGCGCGAGCGGATCGGGCGCTCGGGGCGGTTCCAGCCGACCGCGCGATCGGCGCGGAAGCTGGCCGGCCAGGCGAGGACGCCGTCGGGACCGTCGGTGACCGCGAGGGCGGCGGCGTCGGCGAGGTCGGAGCGGACGTCGGAGATCACCTTCGCCGGCTGGCGGGCGCGCGCCGCGTGGACGCGGTTCGTCAGCAGGATGACGAACATCTCGCGGTCCGGATCGATCCAGAGCGAGGTGCCGGTGAAGCCGGTGTGGCCGTAGGCGCGGTCGCTGAGGTACGAGCCGCAGCCGCCGTTGTTGTCGCAGGTGTCCCAGCCTAACGCGCGGGTGCCGACGGCGGCGCGGGCGGTGAACAGCCGGACCGTGGAGTCGGCGACGATGCGGACGCCGTTGTAGACGCCGCCGTTGAGCATCATCTGCGCGAAGATCGACAGGTCGGCGGCGGTGCTGAACAGCCCGGCGTGGCCGGCGACGCCGCCTAACGCGTAGGCGTTCTCGTCGTGCACCTCGCCGCGGAGGGGATAGCCGCGGGGCGGCGTCACCTCGGTCGGGGCGATCCGCGCGCGCAGGGAGTCGGCGGGGCGGAAGAAGGTGTCCGTCATCCCGAGCGGCCCGTAGACACGCTCGGCGAGGAAGGCGTCGAGCGACTTGCCGCTGACCGCCTCGACGACGAAGCCGAGCATGTCGGCGCCGAGGTCGGAGTACTCGAAGCGGGTGCCGGGGCGTGCCTCGAGCGGGGTCTCGATCACCATCTGCCGCGCCTCTTCCGGCGAGCGGGCGACGCGCCAGAGATCGCGCCCGGCGGGAAGTCCCGACCGGTGCTCGAGGAGGTGGCGGAGGGTGACGCTGTCTTTCCATCCGCCGGCGAAGCCGGGGATGTACTTCATGACCGGCTCGTCGAGCTGGATCTTTCCTTCATCGAAGAGGACCATCAGCGCCGTGGTGGTGCCGATGACCTTCGTCAGCGAGGCGAGATCATAGATGCTGCTCTCGGGGATGACCGGCTCCGACGTCTTGTCCCAATCGAGGTAGCCGAATCCCTTTTCCCAGACAGATGCGCCCTTGCGGCCGACGACGACCGCGGCGCCCGGATAGCCGCCCGCCTTCACCCCGCGGGCGACGACGCGATCGATCGCCGCGAGGCGCTCGGCGGACATCCCGACGGTGCGCGGCGCGGCGACGGGAAGGCCCACGGACGGAGCCGCGGGCGCGGCGGCGATCGCAAGGCGGACGGGGGATCCAGCGTTAGGCCCGCTCGTCGAGAACGCGGCGGCGATGACGTTCGAGGTTGTCGAGGAGGACTCGTCAGCGTTGCGGACCGTGATGCTTTCAGGCGCGGCGAGCGCAAGGCCTCCGCGCTGGGCGAAGGCCTGTTGGTGCGCCGCCCCGATGTTCGCGGGTGCGGTCGCCACGCCCAGGTTGAAAGCGATCAACAGAGAGATCACGTCGATTCCTCGTACTGCGGTGCGGCCGGAAAGCATTGCGCTCGTACAACCGGGACGATCAGTCCGGGTTGACGATACGCATGGAGCGTGCGAATGTCCCAACTGCCAGTGCAGGCGGGACTTAGGTATTTCGTGCTGGAGGTGGGTGTCCCCGCGGTTTGCCCTGTCCATACCGGATCGAGGACAGGATGTTCCGCGGATTTTGATAGATCGCACCGTCGGCTCGAAATGTCTAGTGTGAAGACGAGCAACGAGTTGAGCCGTCACCGCTGCGAAATCGGTTGAGGCTGGTACCGGGAATCTCCCTGGCGGGAGCAACCATTCTCAGCGCTGGGAGTGACGAACCAGCAGACTCCATGGAACCAGAGCACCTCGTGATCCGGCGCGCGATCGATGGCGACGAAGGGGCGTTGCGAACGCTCTGGACCCGCCATGCTCCGCACATCGATGCGATCGTGCGCTGGCTGGTCGGGGACCCCGATACCGCGGCGGACGTGGCGCAGGAGGTGTGGATCCAGATCTTCCGTGCCCTCCCCGGATACCGCGGCGACTCGCAGTTCGGGACCTGGGCGCACCGGATCGCGGTGAACCGGACGCTGAACGCGATGCGCCGGACGAAGCGGATCGCCAGCCGCGAGGCACCGATCGAGGAGGACAGCGCGACGGTGGAGCACGACTCGGAGCGGGCGATGCTGGCCGCGTCGATCGACGACGCGGCAAAGCAGCTCGCGCCGGGGGCGCGAATGGTGTTCCTGCTGCACGACGTCGAGGGATACACGCACGAGGAGATCGCGCAGGAGCTCGGGATCACCTCTGGAGGATCGAAGTCGCAACTGTTCAAGGCGCGAGCGAAGCTTCGCCGCTTGCTCGCCCATGTGATCGATGGCCCATCACGACCGGACGCACGCCATGCTACACCTGTCAGCTGAACGACTCGCGGCACTCGCCGACGACGAGCCGACGACCACCGAGGGGGAGCACCTCGCCCGCTGCGCCGCCTGCGCGCACGAGCGATCGGCGCACCGCTCGCTGCGCTCGCTGGCGGCCAGCGACCGCGCCTCGAGCATCGGCGCCTCGCCGCTCACCTCGTGGGAGGCGCTGCTTCCCGCGCTGCGCGCGGAGGGACTGGTCGCCGACGCGACCGCGGGTGGCGCCTCGCCTAACGGCAAGGGCCCGCGCGTGCTCTACTTCGAGCGACGCTGGGGGCACTCCGGACTGTTGCGCGCCGCGGCCGCGGTGCTGCTGGTCGCCGTCGGCCTCGTCGCCGGCCGCTGGTCGGCGGGCGCGACCCCGGTCCCCGGGGTCACCGCCGGCAAGGACACCCTCACCGCCCTGGTCAGCGACACGACGCTGGTCTTCCAGAGCGCGTCGCAGGCCCTCGCCGCCCTGACGCGCTACGAGCACGGCTACCAGGCCGCCGCCGAGTTCCTCGCCCTGCACGACACCGCGTCGCGGGTCGAGGGACGCGAGGCGTACCAGGCGCGACTCGCGACGCTCGACCAGGTCGCCGCGGCGACGCGGCAGGGGCTCGAGGAGACTCCGTACGACCCGGTCATCAATCGCTACTACCTGTCCGCGCTCGGCGCGCGGCAGGCGACGCTGCAGCAGCTGAGCAGCTCGCTCCCGCCGACGGTTCAGGTCGGGGGCTACTGATGAAACGGCGGGAATGGGAATGGGAGGGAAACTTCCTGAGGGTGATCGTACGCCGGGGCGCGTTCGGCGCGTTAGGCGTCCTCGGCGCGTTAGGCGGGGCGACCGCGGGGGCGCAGGAGGCGCCGACGCCGGCACCGGCGCCGGCGCCGCAGGGGCAGGTGTACGTGCGGTCGGGGGGGGCGACGCCGGTCGCGCGGGGGGCGACCCCCGAGGGATGGCTCGGCATCCACTACGTCTGCGAGATCGAGACGTGGGCGAAGAACGGGGAGCTGTTCGTGAAGCACAGCGGCTACCCACTGGTCGCCGCGGTCGAGCCGGGATCGCCCGCCTATCGCGCGGGGATCGAAGCGGGCGACACGATCATCGCCTACAACGGCGAAGACCTCGACGGCCACACGTTCTCGCTGACGAAGCTCCTCAAGCCCGGCTCGAAGCTCAGCGTACGCATCCATCGCGCGAAGGGGAGCTACGACATCCCCGTGGTCGTCGCCCGTCGCGCACGCTACGCCCCCGACGTCGGCGCCATCGCGCCGCGGTTCCGGGTCGAGGTCGACTCCGTGACCGGCCTCGTTCAGCGGATGATCGTCCGCAACCGGGAAACGCCACGCTCGATGACCATTGTCAGCGACGCAGCTCCCCCCAGCAACGTGGTGTCTGCGGTCCCCTCGCTTCCCACGACGCCGACCGCTCCCCCCGTGATCGTCTGGAGCACGACCACCGCCCTCGCTGGCGCCGAGCTGGCGCGAGTGACACCCGATCTTGGCGAGTCATTCGGGGTGAAGAAGGGGGTACTCGTACTCTCCGTCGGCGCGAACACCCCGGCTTCGCGAGCGGGGCTGCGCGGCGGAGACGTGATCACGGGGGTGGACGGGCGAGAGGTCGAGACGCCACTGCAGTTCCAGCGCGCGCTGCAGAAGGCGGACGACGACGAGGTAGGACTGACCGT
>DASSZC010000018.1:0-3047 GCA_035702925.1 Gemmatimonadaceae bacterium
CACTGACGACGGATTACCCGGTGATGTCGGCCGCGGTTGCGAACCTGCAGCCCGGGCAGCTCGAGGACGGCACCGCGATCGGCACCGCGATCGCCACCGCCGCCAACCGGCTGCGCCGCTCGCCGGGCAAGTCGCGGGTGATCCTCCTCCTCACCGACGGTGAGAACAACCGCGGCGCAATCGACCCGCGCACCGCGGGCACCGCGGCGAAGGCGTTCGGGATCAAGATCTACGCGATCGGGGTCGGCAGCGTCGGGATGGCGCGCGTCCCGGTCGGGCGCGGGATCGGCGGGCTCCGCTTCGAGTACCAGCCGGTGCGCATCGACGATGCACTGCTCACCGAGATCGCGACGTCGACCGGGGGTCGCTACTATCGCGCGACCGATGCCGCCGCCCTCGAGCGCACCCTCGAGCAGATCGACCAGCTCGAGCGCAGTCCGGTGCAGTCGCGGACCTATACGAAGTACACCGAGCAGTACGAGTGGCCGCTCGGCCTCGCCCTGCTCCTGCTGGCGACCGAGCTCGCGCTGCTCGCCTGGAAGGCGCCGTTGCCATGAGCCAGCTCTCGATCTTCGACCATCCGTGGGCGCTCATCGCCGCGCTGCTCCTCGCCGCCGCGTTAGGCATGCTCGCCCTCCGCATCCAGCGCGGCAGGTCGAAGCGCCTCGCCCGCCTCGGCAACCAGCCGGTCGTCCAGCGGCTGCTCCCGGCGGGGCTGTCGTCATCCACCGGGCGCTGGCGGGCGCTGCGCCTCGCGACCGCCGGGCTGCTCGCCGGGGTCGCCTTCGCCGGCCCGCGCTGGGGCCGCGAGAAGACCGCCGTCCGCGTCCAGGGGTACGACATGGTCATCGCGATGGACGCCTCGCTGTCGATGATGGCCACCGACGTAAGGCCTAACCGCCTCGAGCTGGCGAAGCAGGAGGTCCGCCGCCTCCGCGCGTTAGGCGCCACCGCCCGCGTCGGGCTGATCGCCTTCGCCGGCCGCAGCTACATCCTGACCCCGATGACGGTCGACGAGGGAGCGGTCGACCTCTTCCTCGACAACCTCGATCCGTCGATCGTCGGCCAGGCGGGGAGCTCGCTGGCGCGGGCGATCCGGCAGGGGACCGATCTCCTTGCCGCGACGGAGAGCGGCTCGGGGCGGGCGCTCGTCGTCATCAGCGACGGCGAGGCCTTCGAGCCGCAGGAGGACGTCGCTGACGCGGCGAAGCGCGCCCGTGAGGCGGGGGTTGCGCTGGTCACCGTCGGCATCGGGACGACCCAGGGCTCGACGATCCCGATTACCGACGACAAGGGCCAGCGCATGCAGAAGACCGACGAGAACGGCGCCGTGGTGGTCTCGCACTACACCCCCGACCTCCTCAAGGCGGCCGCCGATGCCGCGGGCGGGACATTCATCGCCGCCGAGCAGACCGACAAGGCGGCCCGCATCCGCGCCGCGCTCTCGTCGGTCCGCGCCGCCGAGATCGCGTCGTCAGCGGGATCGCAGCGCACGCCGCGCTTCCAGTGGTTCCTCGCGCCCGCGCTCCTCCTGTTGCTGCTCGATACCTGGCTCGCCGATCGTCGCCGGCGCGGACGCATGGCCGGCCCCGCGGCCGCGGTCCCCGCTGGCGCGGCCGCCGCGCTGCTGCTCATCGCCTTCGCGCCGCGCACTGCGCGCGCCGACGATGCCGGAGACGCGGCTCGCGCCTGGCGCGCGGGACACTACGCGGAAGCCGCGGCCCTCTACCGGAAGATCGTCGCCCGGGGCGATGCATCCCCGGTGGCGGTCTACAACCTGGCGACCGCGCTCCTCGCGACCGACTCTCTCGACCGCGCGGCATCGCTCCTCGACAAGTTGACGAAGACCCCCGATCCCGAGCTGCGCTACCGCGCGCTGTTCAACCTCGGCCTCGCGCACCTGAAGCAGGGGCTCGCCGCGCAGGGGGACAGCGCGGCCCCGGCGCTCGATGCGGCGATCGAGGCGTACAAGCAGGTGCTCCTGATGCACTCGCGCGACGTGGACGCGAAGTGGAACTTCGAGCTCGCGCTGCGCAAGAAGAAGCAGGGCGGCGGCGGGGGCGGTGGCGGGGGCGAGGAGAAGCAGCCCAACCCGCAGCCCGACCCGACCGCGCCGCCGAAGGAGCCGCAACCGCAGCCGGTGGGATCTGTCGGCCAGCAGCGTGCCGAGCAGATTCTCAACAGCGCCGCGCGCGACGAGCGCGACGTCCAGGCGCGGAAGCAGCGCGAGGGACAGCCGGCCTCCCCGCCGGGCGGGAAGGACTGGTGATGTCAGGCGCGCGGACTTCAACACGGCGATGAGAAACGAGAGAGGCTCCGATGAAGAGATGAGAGACGAGAGACGAAACGACGATTGCTGTTGCCGGCACACCCGCGGTCGCCGTCCCGCTCGGCGGGTTCTCTCTTCTCTCGTCTCTCGATCGCGGTATCTCTCGTTTCTCGTCGCCGTGTTGATCGCCGGCACGGCGAGGGCAACGTCCGCCCAGCTCACCGTCACTGTGACCGCGCCCGATACCGTCCGCGCCTGCGAACCCTTCGACGTACAGATCGTCGGCTCGATGCGAGAGGGGCAGGTCCCGCGCTTCGTCGCGCCGGTCGTCGCCCCATTCACGATCGTGTCGTCGCACGCGACCGCGCAGAGCTCGAGCGACGCGCTCGGCCGGGCGTGGGGGATCTCCGATGTCGAGCTGACGCTGCTCACCGACCGGCCGGGACGCTTCACCCTTCCGCGCTTCGAGATGCGCTCGGGACGCTTCCGCGCGCGCGGAGCCGCGCACACCATCGTCGTCCTCGGCGGTCGCGATTCGGCGAACGTGCCCCTGGTCGTCTCGAGCAGCGACATCGACACGAGCGCCGACGTCGTCCTCCGGGCGATCGTCGCGCCGGAGACGGTGTACGTCGGCGAGCAGGCGAGCTACCAGGTCGGCGTGTTCATCAGCCCGAGCGCGCGGGAGAAGCTGCGCAGCAACCCGAGCTTCATCCCGCCGCAGCTCAACGAGCTGATGGCCTACGACTACCCCGCCGACCGGCGCCGCCAGCCGATCCGC
>DASSZC010000010.1:0-2144 GCA_035702925.1 Gemmatimonadaceae bacterium
GACCGGTCGATCGAGGGCATCGAGCACGAATGGCTCGACCGGATCGGTCACGAGCTCGCCGCGCCGGACTGCGACCGCGCCCTGCTCTGCCGCCGCACCCTCGCCGAGCTGGTGGCGCCGCAGTACGCCGCCAGCTGGGAGGAAGCGGTCACCGACACGAAGCTGCCGGTGGGCACGCGCCTCTCGCTCGCCGCGCTCGACCCGCGGAACATCACCCTCGAGCCGGAATACTACTCCGACTGCGACGATGCGCGGTTCCAGCGGGTCAAGCCCCTCCTCTGGCTCTGGTACTCGTTCGACCGGACACCGTTAGGCGGGCAGGCCGTGGACCTCGGCGTCCGCCTTCGCCGGCTGCTCGCGCCGCACATCTTCAGGCGCTGCGGCGAGAACTTCAAGGCGTTCCAGCACGTCGAGTTCTCCTTCGGCTACAACGTGGAGGTCGGCGACAACGTCGTCGTCCACCGGCATGTGCTGCTCGACGATCGCGGCGGGATCCGCCTCGGCAACAACGTCTCGATCAGCGACTACGCGAACATCTACAGCCACACCCACAGCATCGTCGAGCAGCGCGACGTGACGAACGCGACGACCGTGCTCGAGGACGGGGTGCGGGTGACCTACCATGCGACCGTGCTCGCCGGCGTCCACGTCGGCGAGCAGGCGATGGTCGGCGCGGTGGCGGTCGCAACGAAGGACGTGCGCCCGTACCATGTCAACGTCGGCATCCCGGCGAAGAGCGTGCGCGTGAAGCCTAACGCTCCCCACCAGGACACCTGCCTGCCGACCGCGCGGAACAAGGAGCAGTAGGTCAGAACGCCGTCGCCAGCGAGACGCGGAGCGTCCGCGGCGCGCCGCTGATCGACCGCGGTAAACCGCGGCCTGCCCTTCTCTCCGCCGTCCGGATCAGACGACGCGAAGGACGTCCTCGACCGGTCCGGCGTTCCCGGCGTGCAGCAGGTGCACGATCTCACGCAGCGCCTCGCGCTCCCGCGGCCAGGCGAAGCGCTCGAGCGCGGCACCGACGTTGAGCCACTCTGCCTTCGTGTGTTCCGGTCCGGTCTTCACGATCGCCGGCTCGTCGACGAACGCCGCGAACACCACCGCCATCTGGACGGTGTGGGTCGTGTGCAGGTAGTAGGGCTGCACCGTCACGTTGTACAGGCGGGTCGCGGTCAGCCCGGTCTCCTCGCGCAGCTCGCGCAACGCGGCCTCTTCCGGCTCCTCGCCCTCCTCGATCCGACCGTGCACCGTCTCCCACGCTGTCGGGCAGCGCGTGTCGAGCGACCGCTGCATGACGAGCACACGCCACTCGGCGGGAAGTGGGCGGATCACATAGACGTCGATCGTTCCGATTGAGAGCTGGGCCATTCGCCGCGCCGGTGAAGGTTCGGCACAAGATAGCCCGTCGCGCGGTCAGGCACTCCCGATCCGTGAGGGGGTCATGGCTCGACCAGCTCGAAGTCGTCGAGCGACGCGGCCAGCCGGAGGCCGACGGGCGCCGGCAGGGACTCGCGGGCGCGACGCACGAGCGCCTCGGTCGCGGGGGGAAGAGGCATGTCGAGAACGCGGCCGACCTCGGCGATCGACGTGGAGCCGTCCTTCACTCGCTCGATGCCACTCTCCCACAGGCGAACCATCCCGCCGGCGCGCGCGGCGTCGGCGATCGTGTCGGTCGCCGACCCGCTGGCGATCGCGCGCTCGATCTCGGGGGTACTGACCATCGATTCGACGACGGCGATCCGGCCGCGAAACCCGGTGCGTCCGCACGCGGCGCAGCCCTTCTCGCGCCAGCGGATCACCTCCGGCGGCAGCCACCTGCCTAACGCCGGACCGAGCACCACGTCATCGTGCTCGCGGCAGCTCTCGCAGAGCCGACGCAGCAGCCGCTGGGCGATCACCCCCTTCAGCGAGGCCGCCACCTTGTAGCGGTCGACGCCGAGGTCGTCGAGCCGGGCGATCGCGCTGGCGGCATCGATGGTGTGCAGGGTGGAGAGCACGAGGTGCCCGGTCAGCGCCGCCTGCACCGCGATGTTCGCGGTCTCCGCATCACGGATCTCGCCGACGAGGATCACGTCGGGATCCTGGCGGAGGATGGAGCGCAGCGCTGACGCGAAGGTGAGGCCGGTGCGCGCATTGACCTGGAC
>DASSZC010000003.1:0-2586 GCA_035702925.1 Gemmatimonadaceae bacterium
GCCGCGCAGGGCACCGAAGGGCAGCACGGGCATCGGGATCCATTGATCCACCGTGGTCGTGTCGATGAACGATGGCGCCGAGCCTCCGACGGTGAAGCGCTCGAAGGGCGCGGCGTCGCCGACGATGCCATAGCTGCCGTCGATGCGGACCGCGCTCGTCGACGAGCGCGATGTCGCGCCGATGGCCAGCGAGGCGCTGGCGATCGCGCGGGTGAACGGGAGCGACGACCGCATCGCGTCACCGCTCGTGCCGCGCGTCCCCTGCAGGGCGAGCGACGCTTCGGCGAAGCGGGTGTCACCACGCCGCATCCCTTCGGCACCGAGCGACGCGAAGCCAAGGGTGCGTGCGCGATCCAAGTCGCCGACACGAAGGCGCTGCAGCGAGGCTCCCGCGCGCACATCGGCCTGCCCGGTCGCGAGCGCGTGGGCGCGATGTATGGCGAGCGTCGCGCCGCGCAGGTCGGAGTCGTCGCCCGCTGAGGTGAACCCCGATGGCTTCTGGCGCGAGGCGTCGCGCGACATCGTGAACAGCTCGCCCCCCACCTCGACCGGCCAGCCGCGCCAGCCGGCGGCGAGGGAGCCGCCGCGCGGGCGCCACTCGCGGCCGAGCGCTCCCTGCGCGATCCAGTCGAGCCGGCCGACCTTGTCGGTGCTCGCCACGCCGAGGATCGCGTCCTCGCCGTCGGCGGCGAGCGAGTAGCCGGCGAGGAAGCGGAACTCGCGCGTCCCGAGACCATAGGGGCGCCCCGCGCCTAACGGCACGCGGGCGAAGGAGTCGGCGGCGACGACCGGCACCTGGGCAGCGGGCGCGAGCCGCGGGTCGATCACGACGGGGCGAACCGCGGTCGCCGAGTCGAGCGCGATCCGCCTGACGTCGACGCCGGTCGCGTGCAGGGAGAGGAACCAGACGTCGCGCCCCCCGCCGGCGGATGGCGCCACCGCCGCCCCGAGCGTGCGCGTGAGGAGGCGGCTGGTTCCCGTGGCCGGATCGAGGATCGCGAGGTTGGGGATCCCTCCGCTCTCGCTCACGTGAATCAGCTTCCCGTCGGCGGTGAAGTCGGCGTCATAACGGTTGGCGCCATCGTCGGGGCCGAGGATGCGAAGGCCGTTCGCCGCGTCGACCGTGACGAGGTGCCAGCGCCCGGACTCGGAGACCGCCGCCGCGATGGTTCGTCCGTCGGGCGAGTAGCGCGGGCGGTAGAACGCGCGCATCGGCGACCCGGCGGCGATCGTCTCGATCGCTCCCGTCGCGAGGGTGACGCGAACGAGGTCGCAGTGGCCGGCGACGCAGCGTGTCGCGGCGGCGGTCTGTCCATCGGGGGACGGATCGGCAGCCTCGATACCGGCGTACCGGGTGACCCGGCGGACGCGACGCGTCTTCGTGTCCCACTCGAAGAGGTCGGGGATCATCGTCCCGTCTCCACGCACGGTGTTGCGGACGACGAGCAGCCGGCGATTGTCGGCGAAGAAGCGCGGAGCGTCGTAGGCGTAGCCGTTGTCGGCGCGGAGCGCAGCGACGGCGCGCTTCGGCCGCGGCCAGAACTGGACGTCCGGCACGTCCTGCGGATCGCGCGCCGCCGCCCTGGCGCGCCTCCGCGCGGCAGCGGTGTCCGGTGGCTCGTCCGCCGTGTTCCAGACGACGACGCGCGACGGAAGCTCCTTGCTCCGCAGCACCACCGCGACGCGCTTGCCGTCGGGGGAGACCGCCGGGTCGCCCGTGGTCCACGCCAGCCGCTGCACGAGCGTCCCCTCGACGAGCGTGGAGTCGCTGAGCGTCTTCTCGATCTCGAGCGCCTTTCCCGTCAGCTCGACGGTGAAGCGTCCGTACAGCGCGCGCGGCGAGTCGCCGTAGATCCCGGCGAAGGCCTGGTCGAAGGAGCGGTCGTTGCGGGCGCTCAGTCGCCGCCAGAGCTGCGTGACGGTGGAGTCCCCGCGTCGCGCGGCGAGCCATTCGAGATATGCCGATCCGGCGAGGTAGGCGAACGATCCTCCCTGATATTCGTCCCAGCCGCTCAACTGTCCGTAGGTGGGCAGCCGTCCCTCGAGCGCCCACTGGCGGAGGACCGCCGGGCGCCAGACGCCGTGCGGCCGCCCGCTCCCGGTCAGGCGCCCCTCGACGTACGTCGCATAGCCCTCGAGCACCCAGCGCGGCGCCTTGCGCGTGATCGGCCCGATGCCTAACGGCGCGAGGCGGGTGACCAGCCGCTGCAGCGGGTTGCGGCTCGGCCGCGTCATGTGGGCGATGTGGGTGAACTCGTGGACGGCGAGGATCTCCGGCCAGCTGCGCGAATCGCCGATCGTGCTCCGCGGATCGGGCGGGGTCGGCCAGAGCACGATCGACGGTGACTCGAGAAAGGGCCACGCCGAGCCGTTGGACACCGAGTACGGATCGGTGACGAGCACCGTCACGCGCTTGCGGGGAAGGCTTCCGACCTCGCTGCCGACCGCGCTCCGCACCGACTCGAGTCGCTCACCCATCGTCCGCGCCCACCCCTCGAACTCCCGGGGGTAGACGACGGTGAAGTGCTCCGTGCGCAGCGTCCGCCAATCGGCGTCCGGGCGCCAGACGAACTGCGCCGCGGCGGG
>DASSZC010000397.1:0-2098 GCA_035702925.1 Gemmatimonadaceae bacterium
GGCGCCGCCGAGCTCCTCATCGCCACCGACGTCGCCGCCCGCGGGCTCGACATCTCGCACCTGACGCACGTCGTGAACTACGACGTCCCGACCTCGGCCGAGGTCTATGTGCACCGCGTCGGGCGCACGGGGCGCGCGGGACGCGAGGGTGTCGCGATCACCCTGCTCGCGCCGCGCGAGCACCGGATGATCCGCAACATCGAGCACGTGATGAAGCAGCCGATCGAAGTCGGAACGGTGCCGAGCGTCGCGGATCTCCGTGCACGGCGGCTCGAGCTGACGCGTGGATCGCTCTACGAGGTGCTGACCGAGGGGGACTTCGACCATTTCCGCGTGGCGGTCGAGTCGCTCGCCTCGGAGTTCGACGTGATGGACATCGCCGCCGCGGCGATGAAGCTCGCGCACAAGGCGGTGGGCTCGGAGGGGGACGAGGAGGAGATCCCGACGGTCGTCGCGCGCACCGACCGTCCGAAGCGCGACCGCGATGACCGGAGCGCGGGGAAGCCGTCGCGCGCCGAGCGGACCCGCGAGGGCCAGCGTGAGCGCGGGGAGCGTCCGACGCGCTCGTCGCGCCCGACGCGCGAGGACGAGGAGCGCGCCTTCGGGAAGAAGGGCGACGGCGAGCGCATCTCGAAGAAGCGCGGGCACGCCGACATGGCGCGCGTCTTCGTCGGCGCCGGTCGCAAGCTGAAGGTCCGTCCCGCCGACCTGGTGGGCGCGATCATCGGCGAAGCGGGTCTGGAGTCGCGATCGATCGGCGCGATCGAGATCGGCGACCGCTTCTCGATCGTCGAGGTGCCTGACGACGCAGCGGATCACGTGATCGCCGCGCTCTCGCGCACGACGATCCGCGGCAAGTCGGTCACCGTCCGCCGCGACAAGGCTTAGGCATGGCCCCGACCGCGGGGAGGATCTTCATCCTCGCCGCGATCGGTGGCGCGGTCGGCACGCGCCTGCACGAGCTGCAGCAACGCTACGACCCGAAGCTGGCGAGGGCCTTCCCACCGCACGTCACCCTCGCCGGCTCCTCCGGGCTCGGTGCCGTCCATGCCGGCACCCCGGCCGCCGAGATCCGCGCTGCGCTCGAGCGTGTGGCAAAGGAGAGCGAGCCACTGCACCTGAAGCTCTCCCCGCCGCACCGCTTCATGCAGAGCAACATCGTCTCGCTCCCCCTCGACCCGCACGGTCCTCTCCGCGAGCTGCACGACCGCGTCGGGCGGAGCGGGCTGCGTTTCGAGCAGGCGAAGTTCACCTTCACTCCGCACGTGACGCTGAGCTTCTATCCCGAGCTGAGTGCAGCGCGGGCGAGGGAGCTTCTGGCGATCCGCGTGGACGAGGAGATTCTCGTCGATCGATTGGAGGCTTGGCGGACGCGCGAGCCGTCGGCGCCTCTGCTCGTGGCGAGCGTTGGGCTCGGGGTGTAGCGCGCGGGCCTTGTGCTGATCGGTTCCTCTGGGCCGCTGGCGCCCTGGATTGTCGGCCGTACTCCTCAGCATTCGATCGTCGTGACAGTCTGTACTGGAAGACACCGAGACACCGGGTGCACCGAGACAGCCAACAAGGCTGAGCCGTTCTCACCGGCCCGAATGACTTGGGGGCAAGCGGGGCGAGACCATCTCACCCACGTGCCCCCAAGTAGTTCAACTCTGGTGCAACGACGTCGATGCGGTGTGCAGTCTTTGTGGCTCGGTGGCTCGGTGTCTTCCAGTACAGACTGTCACGACGATCGAATGCTGAGGAGTAAGGCCGACATACCGGGAGGCCAGCGGCTCAGAGGCACCGATCAGCCAGAGTGCGATACCAGATCCGAGAAGCATCCCGCGTCCGCGTTGCGACCGCCACGACCGCCTAGATTTATCGCATGACCGATGAGATTCTCGAGCAGTTCGAAAGCGACGCCTCGCGGGCCGCGGGGGAGCGGTTTCTCGAGCTGACGGCGCGGTACCTCGAGCAGACGCGCGCGGAGGTGGTGCCGGTGTCGACGCCTAACGATGCGGCGACGCTGGCGCTGAGGTTCAATGAGCCGCTGTCTCGGAAGGGGAAGCCGCTCGCGGAAGTGGTCGCGCGGCTCGAGCGCGATGTCGTCGCCGACTCGAAC
>DASSZC010000095.1:0-4831 GCA_035702925.1 Gemmatimonadaceae bacterium
CGGGCGCGACCGTGTTCGCCACGGGCGGCATCGGCGGCGTCCATCGCGATGCCCCGTTCGACGAGTCCGCCGATCTGCACGAGCTGGCGCGCACGCCCATGGTGGTCGTCTGCGCCGGCGCGAAGTCGATCCTCGACCTGCCGGCGACGATGGAGCGACTCGAGACCCTCGGCGTTCCCGTCGTCGGTTATCGCACCCTCGAGATGCCTGGCTTCTTCACCGCGGAAACCGGATTACGGTTGAGCGTTCGCGCTGACAGCCCGGAGGAGATCGCGCGAATGTTCGTGGCACATCGCGCACTCGGGCGGCGGTCGGCACTGCTCGTGATGCAGCCGCTCCCCGCGGAGCTCGCGCTCCCGCGCGAGCGGATCGAGCAGGCGGTTGCGACGGCGGTCACCGAGGCGATGTCACAGGGAGTACGCGGTGCAGCGATGACTCCAGCGCTGCTCGCCGCGGTCGAGCGTGAAACGAAAGGCCGCTCGCTCGTCACTAATCTGGAGCTGCTCGAGCGGAACGCCGCGCTCGCCGCGGAGATTGCGGTTGCCCTCGAGCAATTGCACGAAGAGGAACGCCCCGCAGGATTGAACTCCGCGTCGTCCGGATGGTACAATAGCTGAACCCTCATCAGCGGAGGATTTCGCTCCCATGGCCAACCCCTTCCTGAGCTCGGAAGAGTACGACGAACGAGCTCACCAGCTGTACAGCGAGGGGCAGTACGACGAGGCGCTCGACGTGCTCCGCGAGGGGCTGTCGCTGTACCCGAACTCTGTCGAGCTCCACATCGGCGTGGGATACGCGCGCCTCGCCCGCGAGGAGTATGCGTGGGCGCGCCGCTCGTTCGAGGAAGCACTGGTGCTCGAGCCCGAGCACGAGGACGCGCTCGCCGGTCTCGGCGAGACCCTGATGAAGCTCGGCCAGCGCGACTCCGCGCTGCGCTGCATGCGTCGCACCCTGGAGCTCGGCTACGCCGACGACATCGAGCTGATGCTGCAGATCGGCCGCGCCCTCTTTCGCGAGGGCGAGGTCGCCGAGGCGCGCGACTACTTCGAGGCGGCGCAGCGCCACGCCCCGGACTCGGCCGAGGTGCAGAGCTGCATCGGCTACGTCGAACACCGGCTGGGCGACGATGATGCCGCGCTGGCGACGCTCCGTCGCGCGCTGCAGATGGACAGCGACTATCACGAGGCGCGGATCTACCTCGCCAACGTCCTCTACGACCGCGGCGACTACGAGGCGTCGCTTTACCACCTCGAGCAGACGAAGCCGGAGGATCACTGGGACGAGCTGGCGATCTGGCGGCTGCTCGAGATGAAGCGGACGCAGTTCAACCTCCCCGAGGGTGATCCCGAGCTGAAGCCGTGGGAAGAGCGGCTGACCGAGCTCGGTGGGGAGATGGACGACATCGACGAGATGCTCGCCGAGATCGAGGGAAAGGTCGCCGACGAGCTGGATGCCGCGCGCGGCGCGGCGCTCGGGCAGCTCGAGCTGTTCGGCGCGCTGCTCGCCGACCTCGCCGGGCATCGCGTCGTCGACGGCGACGAGGAGACGGTCGACGAGCTCGATGGCCGTGAGGCGCCTAACGCGGAGCACGCGGTGACGACGCGGGAGGGGCGGCAGTACGCGGGCACGTGGGACCAGATCGTCCAGCGGATGCGGGAAACCAACGGCAACACGGCCAGGTCGATGCACGAATTCATGGTGGCGGAGGCGCGGCGCGGGTTCTCGTTGACCGGGGTGAAGATCCCGACCGGCGACGCCGAGAGCTTCATTCGCGGGAGCGCGGACGCGGGACTGCTCAGGATCGTCCGCTGATGGCCGGCCCGGCGGAGCGATCGGCGCTGTCCGCGCTCGACATGGCGCGGCCGGTGATCGCACGGCTCGACGCCTCGCGGAACAGCGAGGACGTCGCGGCGGACCTCATCGAAAGCTGGAGCGCGGTCGAGACCGCGCTCCGCTCGTTGGTGGGTGGCTCGTCGTTAGGCGGGCAGGCGCTGATCCGCGAGCTGCGGCAGCGGCAGATGCTGTCGTTCGAGCAGGCGAACGCCCTGGCCGAGTACCAGGCGGCGCGCGACCGGGCGCAGCGCACCGACTACCGGCCCTCGCCCGCGGACATCAACGCGGCGCGCGATGGCTTCCTCAAGCTCGAGGCGGGGCTGCTCGCCTCGGTGAACCCGCCGCCGGTGGCGGCCTCGCCCGCGGCGGTGAGCGCGAGCTCGGCGGCGACCCGGCCGATGACGAGCGGCGACACGATCGAGCGGGCCGGGCGTGGCGGATTTCCATGGAAGCTCGCCGGGATCGTCCTCGCGGTGCTCGTCCTCCTCGGCGGCGGCGCCTGGTGGGCGATGACGCGCGGGGGGAGCGATGACACCGCGACCGGGATCCAGCTCCTCAACCAGGGGAAGCGTGAGGTCGCCCGCGACGTCTTCAAGAAGGCAGCGCGCGACAATCCGCGGTCGGCGATGCCCCTCGTCTACCTCGGCCGCATGTTCCGCGACGAGCAGCGCTACGACTCGGCGACCGCGTACCTCCAGGCGGCGATCCGCCGCGACCCGAAGAGCGGGCCGGCCTTCAAGGAGATGGCGAAGCTCCTCTTCCTCGAGGGGAACTACGACGGGGCGCGCACCTTCTTCGTCCGCGCGCTGACGGTGAACCCGGGGGACCGCGAAGCGTCCGGGTGGCTGGGCTGCTCGCTGATGCGCCTCGGGCGCGGGAGCGAGGCGCAGAGCTTCTTCCAGCGCGCGGGGCAGGGCGACTGGTCGGCGTGCGCGACGGCGCCGATGGGACCACCGATGGGACCACCGATGGGGATGCCGATGGGAGCGCCGCAGGCGGTACCGCGCTAGCTTGTCCAGCCTTACCCCAGGGGCGGGAGGGCTGGTGATCCGGTTCGAGAACGTCGGCAGGACCTACGCGCCGTTAGGCGGCGCCCGCGTGCGTGCGGTGGACGGGATGTCGTTCACCGTCGCGCCGGGCGAGGTGTTCGGGATCGCCGGGCCTAACGGCGCCGGCAAGTCGACGATGATCTCGATGCTGCTCGGCTTCCTCGCCCCGAGCGAGGGGACGGTCACCGTCGGCGGCGAGCGGCCACGCGACTTCGTCGAGGGGGAGGGGATCGGCTACCTCTCCGAGCTGGTCGGGATCAAGCCGAGCTGGCGCGCGCGCGAGGCGATGGTCCGCTTCGCGATCCTCGCTGGGATTCCCGCCGCCGAGGTGACCGACCGCATCGCCGCGCTCCTCGGCATGTTCGCGCTCGAGGAGCATGCGGCGAAGCGGGTGAAGGAGCTGTCGAAGGGAACGCTCCAGCGCCTCGCCCTCGCCCAGGCGCTCCTCGCCGACGACGTGCGGGTGATGGTGTTCGACGAGCCGACGCATGGCCTCGACCCGCTCTGGACGCAGCACTTCCGCGAGCTCGTCCCGACGCTGCGCCGCGCCGACCGGGCGATCGTCATCGCCTCGCACAACCTCGACGAGCTCGAACGGCTCGCCGACCGCGTCGCGATCGTCGATCGCGGAAGGCTGGTGCGCATCGTCGACACCCGGCAGGAGGTGAGCGAGACCTCGGTGACGCGTTATCGCATCGCCTATCGCGGCGACGAACGGTTCGTGCGCGAGGTATTTCCCGCCGCGACGACACCGGCACCGAACGAGGTGGAGGTGAGCGTCACGGGGCTCGAGGAGCTGAATCGCGGACTGGCCGCGCTGATCGAACGCGGGGTGCTCATCTCGTCGGCCACTCCCGCGTACTCCGCCCTCGAGGAGCACTTCCGCCAGGCGGTGAGGAGCGAGGCATGAGGGCGAGACTCGGGGCGTACGGGGTATGGCAGCTGCGTGATTTCATCTTCGAGCGCGCGGCGGCGATCGTCATCGTGGGGCTGCTGCTGGTCTTCGGGACCTACGAGTCGATGAACCCGATCGTCAGGAAGTCCCTCGAGGCCGGCGGTCCGTGGGCGCTCGCATTCGGCGCGCGCACGGCGTCGGACCATCTCAGCTTCCTCTGGTTCATCACGAGCCTGATCGCCGTGTACGGGATCAGCTCCAGTGACCGGACCACCGGGCGCTTCCGCCTGATCTTCGCCAAGCCCGTTCGGGTCCTGCCGTATTACGCGCAGGCCTTCGCGCTCCACGGCATGGCGTTCATGCTCTGCACCCTCACCTGGCTCGCGGCGGTGTCGCGCGTCGTCCCGGTCGGCACCCAGACCGCATGGGATGCCGTGAAGATCCTCGCCTGCAGCTACATGCTCGTCGGCGGGGTCTGCTTCCTGATGTCGGCGATCTGGCGCTTCGACTGGGTCGGTACTGTCGGCGTGTTCGGGGCGGTGATGTACCTGGCCGCGAAATTCCCCAAGGCCTCCTGGCTCGGGCCGCTGCCCCCTTTCTGGCGGGTCTCGGAGCAGGTCGACAACATCAAGACGCTCGACCCCGTCGACACGAAGGTCCTCCTCTGGGTCGTCGCCTACGGCGTCGCATGCTTCCTGCTTGGGTTGATCATCCTCAAGCGACGTCCTCTCGCGACCTGACATGACCACGACCGTTCGTACCACCCTGGCGCCGGGTTCCCTCCCGGCGCTCGCGCCCGCTTCCGTCCGACGAATCTCCCTGCCTAACGGCCTGACGGTGCTCATCCGCCGCGATCCCTCGGCGCCCGTCGTCGCGATCGTCACCTACGTCAAGGCCGGATACTTCGACGAGACCGACGACATCGTCGGGATCGCCCACGTCCTCGAGCACATGTTCTTCAAGGGGACGGCGCGGCGTGGTGTCGGCGCGATCGCCAAGGAGACGAAAGCCGCCGGCGGCTACCTCAACGCGCACACGATCTACGACCACACCA
>DASSZC010000279.1:0-3091 GCA_035702925.1 Gemmatimonadaceae bacterium
GCGGTGACGATGTTCGCCGGGCCGCCGGTGGCGATGTACCCGACGGTGGTCGCGCCGGCCCCCGATGGCTCGGTGTACATGGGGACCGACCTCAATCTGGCGCAGGGGGCGGTGAAGGGACGCGGCCGCATCATCCGGCTCGTCGACAGCAACGGCGACGGGCGCGCCGATCGCTACTCCGTCTTCGCGAAGGTGGACAGCCCGCGCGGGATCGTCGTCTCCGGAAACACGGTCTACGTGCTGCAGGTGCCGGAGCTCGTCGCCTGGCGCGACGTGAATGGCGACGGGATCGCCGACCGTGCCGACACCCTCGTCCGCGACTTGGGCTTCGGGCTCGACGTCCGCTCGTCGGACCACTCGACCAACAACATCGCGTTAGGCATCGACGGCTGGATCTACGTCGCGGTCGGCGACTACGGCTACCTGAACGCGAAGGGGAAGGACGGGCGGACGATCACCCGCCGCGGAGGCTCGGTGGTCCGCGTCCGCCCCGACGGCACCGGGCTCGAGACCTTTGCGGTCGGGACGCGCAACATCTACGACATCGCCGTCGATCCCTTCGGCCATGTCTACGCGCGCGACAACACCAACGACGGCCTTGGCTGGGACACGCGCCTCCACTACGTCGCGCCTGACGCGAACATGGGGTACCCGACGCTGTTCCGGAACTTCGCCGATGAGCACATGCCCTCGCTCTTCGACTACGGTCCCGGCGCGGGAACGGGTGCACTCTGGCTCGAGGACCCGGGGTTCCCCGACGAGTGGAACAACGCGCTCTACACCGGCGACTGGACCATGAACAAGGTCTTCCGGCACAAGCTGGTGCCGAGCGGAGCAAGCTTCAAAATCGATCAGCAGAACTTCGTCGCCGCGCCGCGCGTGGTGGACATGGCGATGGACGACCACTCGCACATGTACGTCGCGAGCCTGGTCGGCGGGATGTTCAACTATGCCGGGGACACCGTCGGCGCGATCCTCCGCGTCGGCTACCCCGGTCGCCCGGCGAGCAAGCCGCTCAATGCATCGACGCTCAATGACGCGCGGCTCGTCGCCGCGCTCGCCGCGCCTAACGCGCTGCAGAGGCTCGAGGCGCAGCGCGAGCTGCTCCGGCGCGGCGCGAAGACGCCGACGCTGCGCGCCCTCGAGCGCGCGGCCGGCGATACGAAGCAGCGTCCCGAGGCGCGAGCAGCGGCGCTGTTCACCCTCGAGCTGCTCGGCGGGAAGCGTGCGCTCCCGGCGCTGCAGCGGGCGGCAGCCGACCCGGCGCTGCGAGCGGTCGCGCTGAAGGCAATCTCCGAGTCGGCGACGCTGCGGAAGAGCGCTCCCGTCGACCTGTTCGTCCGCGCGCTGAACGACGCCGACGCCGCGGTGCGGGCGGAGGCGATCGCCGGACTGGTGCGACTCGATGCGCGCGACCGGGCGAGCGACATCGGCAGGCTGCTCGGCGACTCCGACGTCGCCGTTGCGCATCTCGCCAGCCGGGCACTGGGGACGATGGGCGCGCGCGAGGCGGCGCTGGCGGCGCTGACGACCGGTCCCGCCGCGGCGCGCTCGCACGCGCGGCAGGCGCTGCAGCTGATGCACGACACCGCCACCGTGAGTGCCGTGACCTGGGCGTTAGGCGAGGCGACCGACGCGGCGCTGCGGCACGAGCTCGTCCTCACCCTCGCCCGCCTCGCCAACGACGAGGCGCCGTGGAAGGGTGAGTGGTGGGGGACGCAGCCCTCGACGATCGGGCCGTACTACCTGCCGACGGAGTGGGCGGGGAGCGCGAAGATCCAGCCGATACTCCGTACCCAGCTGCTCGGCGCGCGGGGTGCCGAGTTCGATTCCCTCGCCGCCGACTTCGCTCGCAACCGCGTCCTCCCGTTAGGCGCGAGAGCGCTGCTCTCCTCCTCCGAGGGGACGACGCGCACGGAGCTGGTGAACGCCCTCGTCGGGCACGCCGGAATCCCGGCGTCGTCCGCGGCGCTCCTCACGCGGCTCGATGCGACCAGCCCGTCGGTGCAAGCCGCGGTGGCCCAGCTGTTCGCCGGGGAGAACGGGATCGACGCCGAGCTCGCGCCGCTGGTGACACGGATCGTGACCGACACGACGCTCACCGCCGAGCTGCGCGGACAGGTGCTCACCGCGGTCGGGCGGATCTCCGGCGAGCAGGGACTCGCCGCGGCGACGACGATCTTCGCCCGGGTGAATCCGGCGGTCCCGGTCGCGCCGACGCCCGCCGCGGCGACGACGCCGTCACCAATGAACCCCGTGGAGGTCGCGTGGCGGAAGTTCGTCACCGCGCGCGAGCGGACCTGGCAGCTCGACAAGTTCGCGGCGCTCGCTCACAGCGACGACCCGGCGCAGCGGGTGCTCGGCTACGCGGTGCTCGCCGGCTCGGTCCGCAACCCGCGCTACACCCCGGAGTTCGTCCGCAACTTCGTGCAGCCGGTGATCCAGGCGGCGTGGTCGGATCCCGCCGCGGCAACGAGCCTCGCCCAGGCGATCCGGATCATGCGCCTCGACACGCAGTACGCCGAGCAGCTGAAGAAGACGGCCGGCGCGACGGGAGGACGCTGACGTGGAGAAGACCCGTCGCGAGTTCCTCCGGGATGCCGCAGCGTTAGGCGCGGGCGCCTTCGTCCTCGGCGCCTGCAGCCGATCGGCCAGCGCCGCGGCGCAGGCGGTCGCGATCGCGGCGATCCCCCGCCCGTCGCTCGACAACGCGGGGATCCAGCTCTTCACCGTTCGCGACCGGATGACCGCCGACTTCGAGGGGACGCTGGCCCGGATCGCCGAAATCGGGTATCGCGAGGTCGAGTTCGTCGGGTATGGCGACAAGACACCGCGGGAGGTGCGGGCGATCCTCGACCGCGTCGGGCTGCGGGCGCCGAGCACGCATGCGGCGCTGCGCCCCGGTCCGGATCTCGAGCGGCAGCTCGCCGGCTACCAGGCGATGGGGCATCGGTACGCGGCGGCCGCGGCGCCGCGCCCGGCGGGAGCGCCTAACGGCGGACCGCCGCCGGGTGCCGGGCGTCCGCCCGGCGGGTTCACCCCGCCGGTGCCCACCCTCGACTCGGTGCGGCGGGACATTGCCATGTACCAC
>DASSZC010000110.1:0-7604 GCA_035702925.1 Gemmatimonadaceae bacterium
CGTTCGCTTGTCGATGTCGTTGCTCATGCGATCGCGATTCTTCCCGCCGACCCTGTCGACGGTGCGCTCGACGATGTTCTTGGTGTGGTGCCGTGCATCGTCGTAGCCGTAGAAGTAGCCGATCGAGATACCGAGCAGGAGGGCGAGCAGCGCGAGCTTCATGTGAATGGCGAGGGTGGGGGGCCGAGCGGTCGCTCCGGCGCCAACCGCGGCGCCTCGGCAGCGACCTGCTCTCCATTGAGACGCCCGGTGCTGATCCCGGTAACGCGCGATTTCCCTGCTGGCGAGCTCCGCGCGTCAGCCCGGCGGCAGCGCGCGCGCCGGACGAAACCCGCTCGGAGGGAAGGGGGTCGGTGCGCGCACCTTTCCCTTCGCGGTCTTCGCCGCGAGCCAGGCGTCGAACCCTGACTCCACCGCCCCTGATGACGACGTCAGCTCGCGGGCGGCGCGGATCGCGAGATCGTTCGCGTACTCGTTCTGGGCGTGTCCGTCGTGACCGCGCACCCACACCCACTGCACGTCGTGCGGCCGCACCGCTTCCGCCGCCTCGCGCCAGAGCTCGAGGTTCTCGATCGCCCCACCCTTCCGCGCCCAGCCGCGGGCGATCCAGCCGGGAAGCCACTCGGTCATCCCCTTCACGATGTAGTTCGAGTCGCTGGTGAAGACGATGCGCTGCTTCCGGCCCTTCGCGCCGAGGATGCGGAACGCCTCGATCACCGAGCGCAGCGCCATCCGGTTGTTGGTCGTCGCCCGGTCGGAGACCCAGTAGTCGAAGCGCGCGACCTGTCCCGTCGACGCGCGCATGCACTCGATCAGCCCGGCGGCGCCACCGGGGTTGTCCCCTTCACGCCCGTTGCCGAGGCAGCTCTCGTCGGCGTAGACGGCGATCAGCGCCGTCGTCGCGCCGTTAGGCGCGGTCAACGCACGACCTCGATCGCGTCGACCTCATCGATGTAGAGCGTCAGCGAATGCCCGGTGGTCGGGTGCATCGCGTCGATCGCCTCGCGTCCGCCGTCGATCCGCAGCCGCTGCGGGATGACGAGGTACTCCGTCCCCCGCCGCCAGACCGCGATCCGCGAGCGGTCGGTCACCGCCCGCTCGAGTGCGTCGTACTGCTCGTGTGTCAGCTGCGCCATGCGCGAATTCTAGCCAGCGCGCGCAGTGGCCGCACGCCGGTCCCTCTCTTCGACTCACCGCCTCCCGAAGTCGAGCGCCATGCGCGTCAGCACCGCGGTCGCGCGCTCGATCTCGGCGACGGGTACCCACTCTTCGGCGGCGTGCGCGAGCTTGATGTCGCCCGGGCCGAAGCAGATCGCCGGGATCCCCGCCGCGTTCAGGATCGCGGCGTCGGTCCATGCGCTCATTCCCTCGATCGCCATCGTCATCCCTTCGCCCTCGATCGCCCGGGCGAGCGACTGCACCACCGGCGCGCCGGGTGAGACGTCGCTCGGTCCCTGCGCGGTGATCAGCCGGACCGTCGCATCGAAGCTCGAGCGCCGGGCGCGGACCCGCGCGAAGGCCTCGCGCACCTCCTCGATGACCGACTCGGTGGACTCCCCGGGAACAGTGCGCCGCTCGATCGACAGCATGCACCGATCAGGATAGGTGGACATCCCGATCCCGCCGTGCACCAGCGACGCGTGCAGCGACGCGCGGCCGAGAAGCGGGTGCGTCCGGGTGACGAGCACCTTCTCCTCGAACGCATCGAGCTCGGCGAGGAGGAGGCCGGCATGACGGATCGCATCGACCCCGATATCGTAGCGGCTGCCGTGCGCGGCGCGGCCGCGCAGCTCGATCTCCAGCCAGACGAAGCCGCGGTGCGCGGGCATGATCGCGAGCTGCGTCGGCTCGGTGACGATCGCCGCATCGGCGCGGATTCCCCGCTCGACGAGGGCGCGCGTGCCGAGGCTCTCGTTCTCTTCGTCGATCACCGCGGCGATCACCAACTCGGCGTTCGTCGCGCTCGCCGCGCGCGCGGCCGCCGCGCACATCGCGGCGATCCCGCCCTTCATGTCCGCCGAGCCCCTTCCATAGATGCGACCATCGCGGATCGCGGGGTCGAAGGGTGGATGCACCATCCCCTCGGTGCCGACGACGTCGAGGTGACCGTTGAACATCAGTGCCGGTCCCCCTCCCACTCCCGCTCGCCGTCCCGTGCGGGCGATGACGTTAGGCCTGCCGGGCACGACCTCCTGGAGCTCGACGTCGAACCCCCAGCCGGCGAGGACGCCGGCGAGGAGCGACGCGACGGCGCCCTCACCCGGTCCCCCCGGGGCGATCACGGGGTTGCGCGAATCCACGGCGACGAGCGCGCGGGTCAGCGCCACCGCGTCACCGTGGGCAATCTTCACCTCAGCCATCGGCCGCGCCCTCGTCGCTGATCACCCGGTACCCTTCGCTGTCCACCGCGTAGTCGAGCGGTGTCGCCAGCTTGCCGATCGCCTGCCTCACGGCATCGCTATCCTCCTCGCCGGTGATGACGACGACACATCCTCCACCCGACGCGCCGAGCGCCTTGCAGCCGAGCGCGCCCGCGGCATAGGCGCGGGCGGTGATCGCGTCGATGGTCTCGGTGGTGATGCTCGGGTGCAGCTCGCGCTGGAGCGCCCAGTGCGCGCCGACGATCCGCCCGAGGTCGTCGAGCAGTCCGCGGCGCAGGGCGTCGGCGGCGTCGAGCGCGCACTGCTTCATCCCGTCGAGCAGGCGGAGGACGCGGGCGTCACCCCTGCCTAACGCGTCGACGACGACCTTGATCTGCTGCGCCGAGATCCGCGACTCCCCGGTGAAGTAGAGCAGGCAGCGGCGCGCCAGCTCGTCACGCATGCGCTCGTCGAGGACGATCGGCTCGACGTCGATCGCCCACCGCCGAAAGCGGAGGCCGAGGGCGCCGCCGAAGGCCGCGGCGTAGTGGTCCTGGCTCCCGCCCGCGATCCCGAGGTCGCTGCGCTCGGTGGTGCAGCTGCGCTCGGCGAGGTCGACGCGGGAGACCTCTTCACCGCGCCACGCCGCCAGCGCGCCGGCGAGGGCGACTCCGGCCGCGCTCGATCCACCGAGCCCGGCACCGACCGGAAAATCGTTGCGCAGCTCGACGCGAACGTCGGCGAGTCGCGCCCGCTGCAGGGCGGCCGTCACCAGCGGCACCGATTGGTCATCGATGCCGGTCGTCACGGTCGCCGTGGCGTACCGCGTGATCGCGACGTTGCAGACGAATCCCTCGTGCTCGGCGGGATAGGGCGGGACGTCGGTCCACCCCCCGCCGAAGTCGATGCGCGTCGGTGCGCGCGCGACGAGACGCCGCATCGATCAGCTCGAGTGGTCGTGCACGATTCGCAGCCGTCCGTCCTGCCGGACCATCACCAGCGACGTCGGCCCGCGGGCGACGAGGGAGTCGCCACGCATGAGCACGTAGTACGCGATCACGTTGATCACGTCTGGCGCAAGCGGGTCGACTTCGATACCCTCGAAGGACAGCGAATCATGCATTCCTCCCGGCGCGAAGCGCGGCGCATAACGCTCGCGGATCGCCGCCGGCCCGTGAATGACGCCCTTGCTCGTCACGTAGGTCGTGCGATCACCGGGGAGGTAGTCGGTCATGAACGTATCGAGGTCGCCACGATTCCACGCGCTCGCCGACCGCGCGAACATCGTCGTGACCTCGGCGGCAAGGTCGGCGCGCGATCGCGCCGGGGCTGCCTGCCGTGGTGCACAGCTCGCGAGCAGGGTCGCGCCGGCGAGGGTGTGGGAGATTCGGCGAAGCAATGGGCGCGCGGAAAGTCGCATGGTCGTTGGCCGGTTCGAGTCACGACAGGATAACGCGCCTGATCGTCAGGCGCAGCAGCTTCGCGTGGGCTTTTGCGGGGTTGGCGGCGGGGGCATGTTCGTTGCCCAAGGTAACGCCGATGCCTGAGCTTTCTGAGCTGGTCGGAGGTCGCCGCCTCATCCTCGTCTCGAATCGTGAGCCGTACGAGCATGTCAGGTCCGGTGGCGTAACAGAGATTCGTCGTCCGCCCGGGGGGCTCGTCTCGGCACTCGATCCGTTGATGCGCCGCACCAACGGCGTCTGGGTCGCGTGGGGCTCGGGGAACGCGGACCGCGATGCCGCCGATCGCCGCGGACACGTGCCCGTTCCCCCCGAAGACCCATCGTACGTCCTCCGACGCGTCTGGCTCGACGAGTCGGAAGTCGAGGGGTACTACCAGGGATTCGCGAACAGCGCGCTCTGGCCGCTCTGCCACATGTTCGCGCAGCACTTCGAGCCCCGCAGCGACGACTGGGAGAAGTATCGCGTCGTCAACGAGCGATTCGCGCACGCGGTCGCCGAGGAAGCGCTGGGTTCGGCGGATCCGGTCATCTGGATCCAGGACTATCACCTCGCGCTGGTGTCGGCGACGGTGCGCGAGCTCGTGCCCGGCGCATTGATCCACCAGTTCTGGCACATCCCCTTCCCGCCTCCGGACATCTTCCAGCTGATGCCGAGCGGGATGGGAATCGCGCTGCTGCGCGGGATGCTCGGCAATGACCTCCTCGAGTTCCAGACCGAGCGCGCCGCGCGGAACTTCCTCGCCTGCGTCGATGAGCTGATCCCCGATGCGCGCATCGACTCGGCGCGGCAGCAGGTGCAGCACGACGGACGCACGACGACGGTGCGCGCGTTCCCGATCAGCATCGACGTCAAGTACTACGAGGGGCTCGCTCGGGAAGCGTCGGCGGACAAGCTCGCCGCGACACTGCGCGACCGGTACACGAAGAAGGGACGGCAGCTCGCCGTCTCGGTCGATCGCGTGGATTACACGAAAGGAATCCTCGAGCGGCTGCGTGCGCTGGACCTGATGTGGGACCGGCACAAGGAGCTGCGCGAGTGCCTCGTCTTCCTGATCGTCGCGACGCCATCGCGCAGCGCGCTCGCAGTCTACAAGCAGCTGGAGGAGCAGGTCGTCGAGCAGGTCGAGCGGATCAACGCGAAGTACCGGAGGAAGGGATGGACGCCGATCGTGCTCATCCCCGAGAATGTCAGCGCCGATCGGCTGGCGGCGATCTATCGCGCGGCCGACCTCTGCCTCGTCTCGTCGCTGCAGGACGGGATGAACCTGGTCGCCAAGGAGTTCATCGCCTGCCAGGTCGACGAGCGCGGGCTGCTCCTCCTGTCGCGCTTCGCCGGCGCCGCCGAGGAGATCGAGGGGGCGACGCTGATCAACCCGTTCAACATCGACGGTTTCGCGGACGGGCTGAAGGCCGCGCTGGCGGTGCCGCTCGCCGACCGCCGTGCGCGGATGGCACGCATGCGGTACGACCTGCACGGAGCGACGATCTTCGACTGGCTGCGCTCGATCCTCAAGGCGGCGAACGAGCTGCGCCCTAAGTCGCCGGCGGGCTTCCGCTCGATCAGGGTGTGACGCGGCGCGCCGAGGCCGCGGCTGGCGCGCCAGGGGCGGCCGTGCGCGCGCTTCCCGCCGATCCCCGAACGTTAGGCACACGACTCGGCGGGTCGCCGCTGGTGGTGCTCCTCGACGTCGACGGCACCCTCGCGCCGATCGCGCCGCGTCCCGAGGATGCGTTCGTTCCCGCGGCGACGCGCGACGCCGTCAGGGCGCTCGCCGGCGCGCGGGACACGCATGTCGCCCTCGTTTCCGGGCGCGGGGCGGAGGACGCGCGCCGGCTCGTCGGCGTCGATGGCGTGTGGGCGATCGGGAACCACGGCCTCGAGAGGGTCGACCCGGACGGGACGCTGTCGATCGACGACCGGGTGGCCGGGTGGGAGGGCGCGCTGCAGTCGGTACGAGCGAGCGCGGTGGAGGTGGCCGCCTCCGTGCCCGGCGCGCGGGTCGAGGACAAGGGCGCGACGCTGAGCGTGCACTACCGGCTCGCCGATGCCGCCGACGTGCCGCGCCTCGAGAGCGCGGTCGCCGCCGCTGCCGAACGCGCCGGATTGCGCGTGACGCGCGGGCGGAAGGTGATCGAGGTGCGCCCTCCGCTCGCGGTGGACAAGGGGACGGCGGTACTGGCGCTCGCGCGACGGCTCGGGGCGACGGAGCGCTCGGCCTCGATACTTTTCGCCGGTGACGACACCACCGACGAGGACGCGATGGAAGCGCTCCGCGGGCTGCATGCCGACGCTGTGACGATTCACGTCGAGGGTGAGGAGCCGCGCACGACGCGCGCCGAGTTCCGCGTCGGCTCCCCGGGAGAGCTCGGAAAATGGCTCGCCGCCCTCGCGACGGTGCGCGAGGGCGGCGAGTAGGAGCCGACAGCCGGCCGGAGCCGGCGCTGCCTAACGCTTCTTGGCGGCCTTCTTCGCCGGCTTCGCCGGCTTGCCCGCGCTGCCCTTCGACGCGGGCTTCGCCGACTTGGCCGGCGCGCTCTTCGCCGCCGGCTTCGTCGTGGTCTGGGCGCTCTTGGCGGCGGTCTTCGACAGCGCACGCGCGACCGACTTCGGAGCCGCCTTGTCGTGGCTCTTCGCCGCGGCCGCGAGGATCGCGGCGGAGTGCGGCTGCGGCGCCTTGAACTGCGGCGGGGGCGCGGCCGGGGTCGTCGGCTTCGGCGTGTACGGGGCCGCCGGGCGAGGCGCGGGATGCGGGGTGCCGGGCTTCCGCGTCGCGTGCGCTTCCTCGACCTCACGGAGGAGCTTCTCGGCCTCCTCGTTGCGCATCTGGCCGCGGCGCACCATGTACTGCAGCAGGTCGCGCGCGCTCTCGATCGCGAAGCCGGTCATTCCCGCCGCGGCGTAAATGACGTCCTTCATCGCGCCCGATACCTTGCTCCCAGCCTCGAGGCTGAGCTGCTGCGCCTTTTCCGTCATCTCGGCGACAGTATCGCGCACGTCCGCGCCACGATGGCCGGGGCCGCGACGCGGCGCCGGAGGCCCTCCAGCGGGGGGCACGGCAGCGGCGCCTGGCGCCGCGCCTTCGGTAGCGGGGACTTTGATTTCGGTGTTCTGCACTTTATCGGTCATGTTCGTCCCGCTCTCCTGACACTCGAAGGGGCTGGTTCGGCGCCTGCAGCGGCGGGCCGCTCCGACGGTCGGCTCACGTCGAAATTCAGCGGCCCGAACGGCGGCAAGTATATGATTTTTCGCGATCTACGCAAGCCTTTCGGCACCCGAAAAGGGGGTGGAAAGAGGGGTTCACCGATGCTCGCGCTACCCTGCAGCTCGAATCGGCAGCGCGTATTATAGCCACATAGATGAGCCAGAACAACGACAGCATGCCCCTGAAAGGCGTCAAGGTGCTGGATCTCTCGCGCGTTCTCGCCGGCCCGCTCTGCGCGATGACGCTCGGCGACCTCGGCGCTGATGTCATCAAGGTCGAGAGGCCGGGGGCGGGCGACGAAACCCGGGGATGGGGCCCTCCCTTCGACGAGCGCGGGCAGAGCGCCTACTTCCTCAGCATCAACCGGAACAAGCTCGGGGTCACCGCCGACCTGGGTTCCCCGGAGGGGCGCGAGCTGGTTCGCCGCCTGATCGCCGACGCCGACGTCGTCGTCGACAACTACCGCCGAGGCGCGCTCGCAAGCTTCGGGCTCGACCCCGATCGCGTCCGCGACGAACGCCCTCGGTTGATCTGGCTGACCATCAGCGGGTTCGGGGAAGCGAGCGACCGGGCCGGGTA
>DASSZC010000435.1:0-5807 GCA_035702925.1 Gemmatimonadaceae bacterium
TCTGGCTGACGCTGGCGGCGGGATCGTAGTTGTTCTGGATGTCGTCGTTGAGGTGCGGGCGACGGCCGATGCGGCGCGAGTAGAACAGGCCGCTGCGGTTGCCATCGTTGCAGTTGAGATCGAAGCGGAAGAGCCCCGCGCCTTCCATGAAGAAGGGGCGGCGTTCGGAGTAGAAGGTCTCGAACGCGGTGAGGTTCAGGTTCGACGGATCGGCTTCGACCTGGCCGAAGTCCGGGTTGATGGTCGCGTCGAGGGTGAAGTTCGAGCTGACTCCGTACTTGATGTCGGCGCCGACCGTGCTGAGGTTGGCGCGATCGTAGCCGGTGGTCGCGCCGCCGCCGTCGATCTGGTGCTGCGGCACGGTCTTGATGACGGTGTACGGCGTGAGCTCGAGGCGACGGGGGCTGGTCAGGCCGGCGAAGCCGGAGACCTCGGCGAACTGCGAGACGACGCCGCCCTTCGACTTGCGCAGCGCCGGCCAGGAGATGCGCTCCTTCGAGCGGCCGATGTCACGGACGAACATCATGCCGAACGTCGGCGAACCGTTAGGCGGGAAGCGCAGCTGGCTGAGGGGGATGCGGAACTCGGCGGTCCAGCCGTCGCTGACGATCGCGGTCGCGACATCCCAGACGCCGTCCCACGACATGTCCTCATCGCCGTCGTTGACGATCGAGACGTCGCGCTTGACGCCGGCGGCGTTGACGTGGAACTCGAAGCCGGTGCGGTGGTCGTTGTACGAATCGATGAGCACCATCAGCCAGTCCGACGGGCTTCCCTGGTCGCGACGGGTGAGCTGCGCGACGATCGAGTCGGGGTGCGGGTCCTTCGCGTGGAGCAGGACGTAGAGGTTGCGATTGTCGAAGGCGACCTTCGCGGTCGTCTCGTAGGTCGGGTTGCCGTCTTCGTTAGGCTCGAACTGCCGGAAGGCGGTGATCTCCGGCGCCTCCCCCCAGACCGCGTCGTCGCCGCGCCCGTCGAGCACCGGCGCGCTCGCGGCACGGACGGCGGACGCCGCCATCGGGCCGGCGCCGGCTTTCGCGGCGACGCTCGCCGGTGCGGGGGGCGCGATCGTCGTCGCGATCTTGGTCTGCGCGAGGAGGGCGCCAGGTGCCAGGAGGGCGCTGATGAGGAGCAGGCGACGCATGGAAGTGGGGGCTGGTGGTACACGACCGCGCTGACACATACAACCCGACGCCGGAAGTGGCGTCGGGTGATGTGACAGCGTGTCGTACGAAATGGTTTGTCGCCGGTTTCGCGATCTTTCGCGTGTCAGCGATCCGTCAGGGTATCACCAGACGGATCGGACGCGCGGACGAGCGGCGCGTCAGGACGCGAAGCGCTCGAGGGCTCGCTGGTAGCTCTGGACGACTCCGGGGAGGAGCGACGCAACCGGTGTGTACTTCACACCGAGCTCGCCACGCGCCCACCCGCCATCGACCTTCACCCCCTCGACGAGAAAGCGTGCTTCGTCGGGGGCGAGGAGGGGGCGCCGGCCGAGAGGGCTCGACAGGGCGCCCGTCACCTTCGACACCATGTTCAGCGACCGCGGCGTCCACGCGCGCGCCGGACGGCGGCCGGTGAGCTGCGCGATGCGGTCGAGCATCTGTCGCATCGACATCCGCTCGGCGCTGAGGATGTAGCGCTCGCCGTTCTTTCCCGCCTCGAGCGCGCGGATCATCGCCTGCGCCGCGTCTTCCGCGCCGATCCACGACATCATCGCGTCGGTGCCGAAGCGCGGGCCGCCGCCGACCGCGCGGGCGAGGGTGCGGCCGACCCAACCCATGTCGCCGGGCGCGAGGATGAGCGACGGCTCGACGACGACGACCTCGATCCCCTTGCTGCGAAGGCGCATCGCGAGCCGCTCCGACTCGAGCTTCGACCGCTCGAACTCGCTGCGCGTCTCGCCGCGATGGCGCGTCCACTCGTACCCGACCTCGCCGCGCGGCTCGCCGATCGCAAGCGCGCTCGACACGTGCACGACGCGCGGAACGCGGGCGACGAGCGCCGCGGCGATCGCGTTCTTCGTCCCACCGACGTTGACGGAGTCGAAGGTGCGGCTGTCGCGCGCCCAGAAGTCGAAGAAGGTCGCGACGTGGAAGACCGCATCGCACCCGGCCATCTGGCGGGCGAGGGATTCGGAGCGGCGCACGTCGCCCATCACCGGAACGGCACCAAGGTTCTTGAGGAGTTGCTCGCCGCCGCGCCGCCGGACGAGACCGATCACATGGTCGCCGCGGCGCTTCAACGCGGTGACGAGGGCGCGGCCGAGGGGGCTTGCCGCGCCGGTAATGAATACGCGCATGAGGAGGTGCTGAGGTGGGAGGAGCCGCTTCGCCGCGACTCCTTCTCAGACGCGCCAGATGGCTTGTTCGCCACGGCGCGCGAGCCTAACTTGACGCCTCTCGTAGCGGCGTGACCACCCTCACGTGACGCACGACACGGCGCCGCCGACGCCCGGCGTTTCGAACCTTCCGCGAGCGACGCGATGACTCCACCCCAGCGAAAGGAAGAGCGCCCGGTCGCCGCGTTGCTCGCGCCGGACATCCTCGCGATGCTCGAGGACTCGCCGGCCGACGTCGCGGCGGAGACCGAGGAGATGCACCCCGCCGATCTCGCCGACGTCGCCGAGGCGATTCCGCGCGAGATGGTGCCGCGGCTGCTGATGGCGCTGCCGCAGGACCGCGCGGCCGACGTCCTCGAGTACATGAACGAGGAGCTGCGCACCGAGGTCCTCGAGGAGATGACGGCGAAGCAGGCGGCGTCGCTCGTCTCGGCGATGACTCCCGACGATCGCGCCGACGTGCTCGAGGAGCTCGAGGAGGATCACGCCGACGACATCCTCGCCGAGATCCCGGCGGAGGCGCGTCGCGAGACCGAGCAGCTGCTCGCCTACGATCCGGAGAGCGCGGGCGGGATCATGACGACGGAGTTCGTCTCCGTCGCGGCGACAATGACGGTCGAGGAAGCGCTGTTCGCGGTGCGCGCGCTGGCGCGGGCCGGTCGCAAGGAGGCGATGCACGCGATCTACGTGACCGATGAACAGGGGCGGCTGCAGGGAGTGATGTCCATCCGCGAGCTGCTCGCCGCGCCGGAGGGCGCGCGGGTGGCGGACATCGCGTGGGAGGAGGTCGTCACCGTCCCGCCGGCCGCCGACCGGTCGGAGGTCGCGCGGGTGGTGCGCGAGTACGACCTCGTCGCGATGCCGGTGGTGGACGAGAACAACCGGATCATCGGGGTCGTGACCGTCGACGACGTGCTCGACGCGATGGTCGACGAGCAGACCGAGGACGTGCAGCGGCTCGGCGCGGTGCAGCCGCTCGAGGAGCCGTACTTCCAGGCGGGATTCTGGAGCCTCGCGCGCAAGCGCGGCGGATGGCTGGTGCTGCTCTTCGTCGAGGAGATGTTCACCGGCACCGCGCTGCGGCACTACCAGGGGGTGCTCGAGTCGGTGACCGCGCTGATGTTCTTCGTGCCGCTGATCATCAGCTCGGGGGGGAACTCGGGATCGCAGTCGGCGACGCTGATCACGCGCGCGCTCGCGGTCGGCGACGTGAAGATCCGTGACGTCATGCGCGTGCTGTCGCGGGAGATCGGCCAGGGGCTCGCGCTCGGGATCTTCCTCGGGGCGATCGGCTTCGCGCGTGCGCTGATGTGGGGGAACGGGATGCCGGTGGCGACGGTCATCTCGCTGACGCTCGTCGCGGTGGTGCTGATCGGGACGATCGTCGGCGCGATGCTGCCGCTGCTGTTCACGAGGATCGGGTTCGACCCGGCGATCGCCTCGTCGCCGTTCGTCGCGTCGCTGGTGGACGTGGCGGGGATCGTCGTCTACTTCCGGATCGCGATCTGGCTGCTCCAGGTGAAGTGAGGCGGTCGGCAGCCGCGGCGACGGTGCTCGTCGCGCTGGCGGCGTGCTGCTTCGGCTCGATCGCGATCCTCGTCACGATCGCCCAGCGCGCGGGAGCGCCGCTGCTGACGATCCTCGTCTGGCGCTACCTGCTCGGCGCCGCGGCACTGGTGCTGCTGTCCGGCGGCGTCGGCGCGCTCGGGGCGGCGCACGGACGCCGCGCGCGCCTGCTCGCGTTAGGCGGTGGCGGCCAGGCGGTGATCGGCTTCACCAGCCTGCTCGCGCTGCGCTGGATCCCGGTGGCGACGCTCGTCTTCCTCTTCTACACGTATCCGTCGTGGATCGCGCTGTTCGCGGTGCTGCGGCGCACGGAGCGCCTCGACGGAACGAAGATCGCGGCGCTCGCCCTCTCGCTTGCCGGGATCGCGCTCATGGTCGGCGCGCCGAGCGCGACGTCGCTCCACCCGGCGGGGGTCGCCCTCGCGTTAGGCTCGGCGCTCATCTACGCCCTCTACGTGCCGTTCATCGGCGGACTGAGCGAGGGGGTGCCGGCGCGGGTGGCGTCGGCGTTCGTCGCGGCCGGCGCGGGGCTCTGCTTCCTCGCGGTCGGCGCGGTGATCGCCGGGGTGGACGCGTTCGCGCCGGCGGTGCTCTCGGCGGCGACGCGCGAGACGATGACGGTGACCGCGATCATGGCGCCGGCCGCCTGGGCGGCAACGGGCACGCTCGCGGTGGTCTCTACCGCGCTCGCCTTCATCCTCTTCCTGAACGGGCTGGCGGGGATCGGGGCGGTGCGAACGGGGATCGTCTCGACGGTCGAGCCGTTCTGGGCATCGATGCTCGGCGCCGTCGTCCTCCACCAGCGGCTGGGAGTGGAGGCGCTCCTCGGAGGGGTGGCGATCGCGCTCGCCGTCATGCTCCTGCAGCTCAGGCAGGGGCCCGTTACCCCTGCTCCGCTGGACCAGTCCATATCGTAAGGCACGCGCCGGACGCCGAGCGTTCCAGCTCCACTGGCAGCGGGCACCTCACGAAAGGATTCTCCATGCGATTCGTCCAGAAGATGGCGGGGGTGTTCGGGCTCGGGTTCGTCGTCGCGGCGTTCCTCGGATTCATGCTCGGCGGGATGTCGATGGACGCGCACATGGCCAGCTCGACGAAGCTTGCCGGCCTGTTCCCGGTGAATGCGGCGCACAACGCCCTGCACCTCCTGCTCGGCGCGTGGGGGCTGCTCGCGGTTCGCTCACCGGTGTCGGCGCGCCGGTACTGCCTCGTCTCCGGTGCGCTCTACCTCGTCCTCGCCGGTGTCGGGTTCGTCGTTCCCGAGGTCTTCGGCTTGATGCCGATCGGGGGCAACGACATCGCGCTTCACGCGGTGTTCGGGATGGCGCTGACGGCGATCGGCGCGCTGACGACCGCGGAAGACGAGTCGCCGGCGACGGTGCGTAGCTGACCGCCGCCTGACTGGCGAGCACCCAGCGAGAAGCACGTCACACTTCACACAACGAGGAGCGTCGACCATGCGGTTCATCCAGAAGGTCACGGCGATGTTCGGCGTCGTGTTCATCGCAGTTGCCCTGCTCGGGTTCCTCACGGGCGGGATGTCGATGGACGCCCACATGTCGAGCGCGCCGAGGGTGGCCGGGCTCTTCCCGGTGAACGCGGCGCACAACGCGGTGCACCTCGCATTCGGCGTGTGGGCGATTTTCGCGGCGAGGTCCGCGGCCGGCGCGCGGCGCTACTGCCTGCTCTCCGGCGCGATCTATCTCCTGCTCGCCGGCGCGGGGTTCGTGCTGCCGGAGACTTTCGGGCTGATCCCGATCGGCGGCAACGACATCACGCTGCACGCGGTGCTCGGCATCGTGCTGACGCTCCTCGGCGCGATGTCGGAAACGGAAGAAGCGCCCGTCACGGCTTGAAACGGGCCGCCGTGAGGCAGGGTTGATCCTGCCTCACGGCGGCA
>DASSZC010000467.1:0-9207 GCA_035702925.1 Gemmatimonadaceae bacterium
GCGCCGACGGCACGCTGCGCTGGGTCGTCGAGCAGGGGTTCGAGATGGGGCGACCGAGCATCATTGAGGTGGAGGTGGACAAGGCCGCCGGGGCGATCACCGCTGTCCGGGTCGGCGGGGCGAGCGTGACGATGAGCGAGGGGACCATCCGAATCGACTGAACCCCAGGGTGCTGCCTGGTGAGTGCTGGTGAGTGCCTGGTGAGTGCCTCATGAAGGCAACACGGCAGGCTGCTACGGCCACTGGGACATGCTGCAGGGACACGAGGCAGGAGGGATGAAGCAGGAGCCACCGCCATGAGGGGCCAGAACGACGGCACTGCCGCTCGTTCTGGCCCCTTGGTTGTGGATCCTGCCGCATGCACGATGCCTCGTGTCCCTGCAGCATGCCAAGTGGCAGGCGCTTCCTGCCGAGTTGCCTTCATGGCCGTGCAGCGTTGCACGGCCTTCATCGCCGTGCAGCGTTGCACGAGTCCAGGGTCAGCCGGTCCCGCCTAACGCTGGGCGGCCGCGCGCCAATTCTCGTCGCGATCGGCGGGCGACTGGCGCGCTCGCGCGACGCGTTCCGGGGCGCTCCCGACGAACGGTGTCTCGAACAGCGCGATCAGCCGCGAATCATCGAGCCGGTCCCAGTCGGCGGGATAATGCCAGATGCGCCGCATCAGCGCCTCGGTCTCGAGGATGAGGCAATGCGCCCCTTGCGCGCCCGGCACATTACGGGCGTCAGCCTCGGCCACCATCGATCGCTCGCCTCCGCGAACGACCCACCGCTTGAGAAGGACTTCCACAGCAACCACCAGGAGAGAATCTTGTGTCGAATGGCTCGGGCCGGTCCTGCCCAGCCGCCAAGCACACCGCGAAATGCAAGACCGGTACCCGGGCCTCGGAGCCGGGTACGCTTCCTGCCCAAATACCGCGGCACGCGCCGCGTAGCGCCCCCCTCGAGAACGGCTGTGACGACGCTTTCAGTCGACGCAGCCCTGCCGTGACGTCCCCGCATGACCGAAACACTGAACGCTCCCGCTGCCGCGCCGGTCGTCGATCCCGACGAGCTGCGCATGACGCGCTTGCGCGCGCTCCGCGGTCCCAACTACTGGCGCCTCGCTCCCGTCATCGCCTGCGACATCAGGCTCGGCGCGCTCGAGGCCGTGACCTCCGCCGATGTTCCGGGCTTCGCCGACCGGCTGACCGCGGCGCTGCCGACCCTCGCCGAGCACCCGTGCACGCGCGGCAAGGCGGGAGGGTTCATCGAGCGGCTGCGCGAGGGGACGCACATCCCGCACATCCTCGAGCACGTCGCCATCGAGATGCAGACCCTCGCCGGCGCCGACGTCTCCTTCGGGCGCGTGGTCCCCAGCGGTGACGAGGGCGTCTGGTGGGTGATCGTCGCGTACGAGGAGGAGGAGCTCGGCCTGCAGAGCATGCGAGAGGCGGTGAGCATCGTTCGCGCGACGCTCGTCGGGGATCCGGTGCAGCCCGAAGAGATTCGCGACCGGCTGCAGAACCTCTACGCCGACGTGCGCCTTGGACCATCGACGGCCGCGATCGTCGAGGAGGCACGCCGTCGCGGGATTCCGGTGCGGCGGCTCAACAACCACTCGCTGGTGCAGCTCGGGCTCGGGAAGAATCTCCGCCGCATCCAGGCGACGATGACCGACTTCACCAGCGCGATCGGGGTCGAGATCGCGCAGGACAAGGACGACACGAAGCGCGTCCTCGGGAACATCGGGCTGCCCGTGCCGAAGGGCGACGTCGCGACGACGCTCGAGGGAGCGATCGAGATCGCCGAGGAGATCGGCTTCCCGGTGATCATCAAGCCGCTCGACGCGAGCCATGGGCGCGGGATCTCCGGTCGCCTCGACAGCGAGGAAGACGTGACCCGCGCCTGGCCCAATGCCCGCGCGTTAGGCAGGCGCGTCGTCATCGAGACCTTCGCCGAGGGGAGCGACCACCGCGTCCTCGTCGTCAACGGGAAGGTGGTCGCCTGCGCCGAGCGCGTGGCCGCGCACGTCACCGGCGACGGGATGCGCACCGTGAGGCAGCTGATCGAGCTCGCCAACCAGGATCCGCGGCGCGGCTTCGGCCACACCAGGACGCTGACGCGCATCCCGATCGACCCGCTGACCGAGACGTTCCTCGCCGACCAGGGCCGGACGCTCGACACCGTCCCCGCAGCGGGGGAGCAGGTCTTCCTCCGAGGGACGGCGAACCTCTCCACCGGCGGCACCTCGATCGACCGCACCGATGAGATGCACCCGGACAACGTCACCGCCTGCGAGATGGCGGCGAACGCGGTCGGCCTCGACATCGCCGGGATCGACGTCATAACGCCCGACGTCTCGGTCCCCTTCCGCGAGAACGGCGCGGTGATCATCGAGGTCAACGCCGCTCCGGGAATCCGGATGCACACGCATCCGACGGAGGGAACGCCGCGCAACGTCGGCGCGCCGATCATCGACATGCTCTACCCGCCGGGGACGGAGTCGACCATCCCCGTCATCGCCGTCACCGGCACGAACCGGAAGACGACGACGACGCGGCTGATCGCGCACATGTTCCGTCATAACGGAATGACGGTCGGCTTCACGACCACCGATGGCGTCTACCTCCAGAACCGCATGGTGATGGAGGGGGACATGACGGGCCCCTTCTCGGCGAACATCATCCTCTCCAACCCGACGGTGGACGTGGCGGTGCTCGAGACGGCGCGGGGCGGGATCATCCGCGCCGGGCTCGGCTTCGACGAATGCGACGTCGGTGTCGTCCTCAACGTGTCCGCCGACCATCTCGGGCTCCGCGGGATCAACACCCTCGAGCAGCTGGCCGAGGTGAAGGGGGTGATCGCCGCGGTGGTGAAGCGCGAGGGACACGCGGTGCTCAACGCCGACGATCCGCTCGTCGCCGGGATGCGCGAGCGCACCGGGGGCGACATCGTCTACTTCTCGGCGCAGCCGGAGGGAAAGAACGAGCTGTTCGAGGAGCACATCGCGAGCGGCGGGATCGGAGCGCGCATCGAGAACGACACCTTCGTCATCCGGCGCGGGCGGCTGCGCATCCCGATCGCGGCCGAGCGCGACGTGCCCTTGATGCTCGGCGGCGCGGCCCGCTTCCAGCGGGGGAACGTCCTCGCCGCGATCAGCGCGGCGTACGTGCAGGGAATACGCTACGACGACATCCGCGCGGCGCTGCTCTCGTTCTTCCCCTCGCCCTCGCTGACGCCCGGGCGGTTGAACGTGCTGCGGTTAGGCACGAACCGCGTGGTCGTCGACTACGCGCACAACCCGGCGGCGGTCGAGGGGCTGATGGACTTCATCGCCAACATGCCGGCGAACCGGCGCATCGGCGTCGTCACGGCCCCTGGAGACCGTCGCGACGAGGACATCCGTACGGTCGGCCGGCTCGCGGCTCCTGCGCTCGACTATGCGATCGTGAAGGAGGACAAGGACACCCGCGGCCGCGCCGATGGCGTGATCGCCGAGCTGATGATCCAGGGGCTCGGCGAGGGCGGGCTGCCGCGGGGGAAGACCGAGGTGATCGCCGACGAGCTCGAGGCGGTGGCGAAGGCGATCTCGATGCTCGGCGATCACGACGTCGTGGTCATCCTCGCCGACGACGTTGCCGGGGTGCTCGACCTGCTCGGGCGCTACCAGCCGCGGGCGACGTGAGCGCACCGGCCGCCGCCGAAGCGGCAAGGATGCCTGACGGCCGCCCCGATCCTGCGTCGGAGATCAGGCTGACCACGCTGCACGCGGCGCGCGGCGCGAATTATTGGCTGCGCGCGCCGATCGTGCGGATGGACCTCGTCGTGGGGGCGTACGAGGACATTTCATCTGCTGACGTGCGAGGCTTTACGGACGCCCTCTTGAAGGCGATGCCCGGGTTGATCGAGCACCGCTGCAGCATCGGCGAGCGTGGCGGCTTCATCATCCGGCTCCGGCGCGGGACGTACGCGGCGCACATCGTCGAGCACGTCGCGCTCGAGCTGCAGACGATGATCGGCCACAATGTCGGCTACGGGCGCACGCGGGGCGGCGACATCGACGGGGAGTACACGCTCATCTTCGAGCGGGTGCACGAGCACGTCGGGCTCCGCGCGGCGGCGCTCGCGCTGGAGACGGTGCAGCGCGCCTTCGCCGGGACGCTGGAAACGGTCGACCCCTACATCAACGAGCTGAAAGCGCTGGCGGCGCTGCCTGACGTTCCAGCGCCGGCGCAGCGGGTGCTCTGCGGGATCACCGGGGGCGACCATCGCGGGGAGACGCACGCCGAGTTGAAGCGACACGGGATCGGGGACGACGAGTTGATCATCGACGTCGCGCCGTCGTACATCCTGCAGGCTGGGCTCCCCTACACGCGCTCCGAGTTCGCGATCGTACTCGACGCGAACCCGACGGACGTGCCCGATCGCTACCAGGATCCCGAGCGGGCGAGCCGACTGGTGTCGGTGGTTGCCGACGAGGTGCGCCGCGACGGGTTCGTCGTCTGCCCGGCGAAGGCGTGGGAGGTGCAGGACCGGGTGCGCGACGCCGAGTGCCGCGTCGCTATCTTTGCCACTGACGACGACGTGACGCGCCGGGACCAGAAGCTCGCCCGCGCCGTCGCGCTGGTCGAGCGGGGGCGGATCCTGATCGACACCGACGCCAATCGCCGAGATGCGGGTCCGCTCCGCGACGGCACGCCCCCGGCCGCGCAGGTGGCTGCCGCGCTCGCCGCGCAGCTCTGGCGCGAGGCCTCGGCGAGCCGGTCGTCGAACACTCGAACACCCTGATCCCGCGCATGCCGCCAGCCAAGCAGGTCATCGCATCATCGTCCGACGCCGCAGCAGCGGGACGCCGCGCCGGCGACACGTGCGGAACGCTCGTCCTCATCGGGGGCGCCTGCAGCCCGAACGGCGAGGCGTTAGGCACCTTCGTCAGCCGGAGCAATGGGCGCGAGGGTGGGCGCATCGTCGGCTTCACGACCGCGTCGAGCGACCCGATGGGGTCGGCGCTCGCCTGGCGGAACGACCTCGAGGTCGCGGGCGCGAGCAACGTCGAGATCCCCATCGTCGCAAACCGCAACGCGGCGCAGGACCGCAACATCGCGAAGCTGGTCGAGGAGGCGGATGGGATCTTCCTCGGCGGCGGCGACCAGGTGCACCTCGTGGCGACGCTCGCCGGCTCGCGTGTCGGCAACGCGATCCGCGACGCCTATCGCCGCGGGGCGATCGTCTGCGGCACCAGCGCCGGCTCGGCCGCCCTGACCGAGACGATCCTCGCCGGCGGTGAGGTCGACGAGACGGGAAAGCACAGCGACATGCACATCGGCCCCGGCCTTGGGCTGCTCGGCTTCCGGGCGATGATCGACACGCACTTCGCGCAGCGGCGCCGGCTGCACCGGCTGTTCGTGGCGATCGCCGCCAACCCGGACCTGATGGGACTCGGCATCGACGAGGACACCGCCTTCGTCGTCCAGGGGCACCTCGGCCAGGTGGTCGGCAAGGGTGGCGTGACGTTCGTGGACGGGCGCGGTGTGCGCTTCGACAACGCCGACGAAGTGACGAGCGGTGCGCGCCTGACGCTGAGCTACCTCCGCGTCGGGATGCTCGGTCCTGGCTACGAGTTCAACCTGCGCGAGCGGGAGCTCGAGTGCCTGGTGCAGGCGAAGGAGACGGGCGAGAAAGTGGAGACTGTGCGCGGGGAGACGGCGGGGAGCGGGAAGCGTTAGGCGGGAGAACTGCGGAACGGCGCCACCGAGGCACCGAGACTCCGTGAACAGCCTCGAAGGGTGAGTGCTTTTCGTCAGAGCCGAACAGATGGGGGGCAAGGGGGTGAGATGATCTCGCCACGCTTGCCCCAAAGCCGTTCGAGTCTTGTTCAAGCGGTGTCGCCGCTGTCACCAGACCCTCCGTGCTCTCCGTGGCTCCTGTAAAACCTCCCGCCGTTGCAACCGCAACTGCAACTGATGTTGAACAGGAGTCAGGGAGCCACGGAGAACAGCCTGGCCGCGAGAAGGCTCGCGGCACCAGTCCGTAACAGCTTGGGGGCAAGCCGGCGAGATCATCTCGCCCCGCTTGCCCCCAAGCTGTTCGGCCCCGGCGTGAACTGCTCAGCCCTGACGAGCTGTCCTCGGTGCCTCGGTGCCTCGGTGGCGCCGTTCCGCAGTTGTCACATCCCGCCTTCGCGCCCTCAGTCCTCGTGCTTGTCCATGAGCTGTCCGCGAATCTCGCCACCCGGGAAGTCGCCCGGTCCGGTGTTCGCGGGAGCGACGCCGTCATCGGTGTGCACGTTCACGTAGGCGTTGCCCGATCGCATGTTCGCGAGCAGCTCGGAGAAATCATGTCCGGCTAGTGGTCCGATGAGGTTCGCCGCGGTGAAGGTCCCGCGGGCGATCAGCCCGCTGATCGGACCGCCGCCGGCCGGCACCGGGCCGTAGAGGAAGACGACGATCGGTCCGTTGGCGCTCGGCGGGCCGATGTGGATGTGCGACTGCCTGACGTTGCTGATGTCGTTGACGACGAGCATGTACTCGACCGACTGGCCGTCGTCCGAGACATGGAAGACCGCGCGGCCATGCGCGGGTGTCATGCGCGGCGGGTTCTCGTTCTTGCCGAGGAGCCGCGGGTTGAAGTGGTCTTCACCGTCGCCATTGCTTCCCTCGTCGGCCATCACGGGGAGGGTGAAGTCGGGCGCGGCGACGGTCCGCGTCCGCTCGCCGCAGGCGGCGGCGAGAATGCAGAGGGTGAGCAGCGAAACGTTAGGGCGCATCACGGGCCTCCTCGATGGGGGTGGGAGGCCAACGTTGTACCGCCCGGCGGGGGCCACAAGAAACGCGTGGTGAACGGCGGCGCGCGCGGGGTGAACGGCGCGTGCCGCGCGCGGCCCGGTAGTGCCGCTCGCTACTCGCTTCCCGCGTGTGCGCCGACCTCGACCTGCCGGTTCTCGTCGTTCACGAACACCACGCGCGGCTCGAAGCCGCGCTTCAGGTCGGCGTCCTCGTACTCGCCGTACGTGATGACGATGACGATGTCGCCGGGAGCGCCGAGCCGGGCGGCGGCGCCGTTGAGCTGCACCGTCCCGCTGCCGCGCTCGCCCTCGATGATGTAGGTGACCAGCCTGTTGCCGTTGTTCACGTTGACGACGTGAACCTGCTCGTACGGCACCATGTCGGCCGCGTCCATGAGGTCGCGGTCCACCGTCAGGCTGCCGACGTAATGGAGATCAGCGCCGGTGAGGGTGGCGCGGTGAATCTTCGACTTGCACATCGTGCGGCGCATGGGTGGGGCGAGTAGTGACGTGTGAGGTGTGAAGGTGCTGCGAGTAGTGAATCGTGAAGGCGAGGAATAGTGGGGAGTGAATTGAAATGCTAGCGTCCCGCCGGGCGGAGCTTGCGGAGATAATATTGGCGATAGCCCGGGGGAAACCCATCGAGGGTGCCGAACAGTTCGTAGCCGAGCTTCTGATAGAATGGGAGGGCCTGATACTCGAAGGTATCGAGGTACGCACCGAGGCACCCTTCGTTCCACGCGTGCTCCTCGGCGATCGCCATCAACCGCGAGCCGATGTCCCGGCCCCGCAGCGATTCCGGGATCCAGAGCTTCGACACGTACAGCCAGCGCCACTTGATCCACCCCACCAAGCCGCCGATGACCTTCCCCTCGTCATCGCGCACGAAGACGTCGACGGCGCGCATCTCGGGATCGCCGATGACGGCGACGTTGAAGGCGCGCAGGCCCGTGAAGACGACCTGCTCGTCCTCACTCGAGGGCGCGGTCTCGAGCGTGATTCTCGGAGCGTCAGCCATGCGCGACTTGTCCGTTGCGAGCGTCACGCGACGAACAGCCCCTCGACCGATAGATAACGTTCACCCGTATCGTAGCAGAACGTCAGGACGCGAGCCTTCGCCGGGATCTTCGGCAGCGTCTTCGCGACGGCGGCGAGGGAGGCGCCCGATGAGGGGCCGATGAAGATTCCTTCCTGCTTCGCCGAGCGGACGGCCCAGTCGAAGGCTTCTTCCTCGCTGACGGCGACGGTGCCGTCGAGGACGGAGCGATTCAGGTTTCCGGGGATGAACCCCGCACCGATTCCCTGGATCTTGTGTGGCGAGTGCTCCCCGCCGGCGATCACCGCCGACTTCTCCGGCTCGACGGCGAGCACCTTCAGGTCGGGCATCACGCGCTTGAGCGTCTGGCCGACGCCGGTGATGTGGCCGCCGGTGCCGACACCGGTGATCAGGTAGTCCAACCCCTCGGGGAAATCGCGGAGAATCTCTTCGCCCGTCGTCTCGCGGTGGATCTCGACGTTGGCTGGATTGTCGAACTGCATCGGCATCCATGACCCGGGATTCTGGACGACGAGCGCTTCGGCGTGAGCGATCGCGCCCTTTGTCCCCAGCTCGCGCGGAGTGAGCTCGAGCCGCGCACCGAAGGCGGCGATGATCCGGCGCCGCTCGATCGACATCGAGTCCGGCATGACGACGATCAACTTGTATCCCTTCACCGCCGCCGCCATCGCGAGCCCGATCCCGGTGTTTCCCGACGTCGGCTCGATGATCGTCCCGCCTGGCTTGAGCGCGCCGCGGGCTTCGGCATCCTCGATCATCGCGATGCCGATGCGATCCTTGATGCTCCCGCCGGGGTTCGCGCGCTCGAGCTTCATCCACACTTCGTTGCGCGGGAAGAGTCGGCTGAGCCGGACGTGCGGGGTGTCGCCGATCGTGTCGAGGATCGAGTTCGCTTTCATGGCTGGTGACCGGTGCGGGCGGACGGGGATCAGGAACGCGAGATCAAGCCCCTGACGGTAGCATTCGTTCCGCCCTCGCGTCCAGCTTGGGTCAGGTCGCGCGGCGCCCCCGCATCAGAAGCGCGCGTCGACGTACAGATAGACGCGGACGCCGCCGGCTGGCCTGATCCCCTTCGCGACGTCGGCGCGAATCAGCCCGTCGAGGAACGACGCTCCGACCCCCGCGCCAGCGAGCGGCTTGCCCGGGTGCTGCCAGTCGTCGCGGCTCCCCGCCCAGCCGAGATCCCCGAACACCACCGGACGCGCCATCCGCGTCCCCCAGCCGAGCTCCCCGCGCCCGACCCAGAAAGCGTCGCCGACCGCGCTGCCGGCATCGATGCCCCGCACCGTCTGCGGGCCGCCGACGAAGAACAGCTTCTGGAGCGGCGGACGCCCTGCCGCGGCGCCGGCGATCCCGGTCAAGGAGCCGGCGGTGCCTAACGCGAGGG